>NZ_JBVVPO010000047.1:19283-74016 GCF_055811795.1 Bradyrhizobium sp. MI1.7 | reverse complement strand
ACAGACCAACCTATAGGGGGTCAATTTTGGACGCCGATCCCCCGGCTTAGGGGGTCAATATTGCAGGCCGAATGACAGATTGCTCCGTAATCATAGGGGAACGATGCTCTTCACTGCGGCGCGAACCCCGCTGTAAACTGATGCCGGATTGTGAAATCGATTCGCAGGAAGATGGCTAAATCCTCGAAACTTGTCGCCGCGAAGAATGGGCGAGTACTTCTGGTCCGACGACGGCGCGATAAGCGCTGGGCGTTCCCGGGCGGCCGTAAGCGTGCGGGTGAAAGTGAGAGGAAGTGTCTTCGCCGCGAGATCACCGAGGAACTGCCGAAGCTAAAACTTGGGCCAGTGAAGCTCTGGAAAGAGGTAAAGGGAAAAAACCGTCAATCCGGACGACAGATGAGCGACGCGATCTTTGTGGCCAAGAAGGCGTCCGGTCCCCTGAGGATCGGCGATAAGAACGAGATCGACAAAGCGGCTTGGCGCAAGCCGCGCGGCATCAGACTCACGCCCACGTCGCGCTACATCCGGGACAAGTTGTTTCCGAAGTAGATCACGCGCTCGCAACTGCGGCCTCGAACCCAGCGGTCAACCGCGCAACCGTTTAGCGCGGGTCCAGACCTTCTTCAGATATCGTTTTCGGGCTCCCGGTGCACCAACCTTCCCGCCCCAAATGCGAATGAGTTGCCGTGATCGACCGGAAAGCTCGGCGACTTCCTTATAGCTCGCAAGACCATTCTTGAGCATGTAGAGCGCGGCGGCCTTGGTGACATCCTTGGTGCGCATTTGCAGTGCGATCCCGATTGTCGTTTCGGGCCAGATGCTGATGCGTCAATGACTGTAATGCCCTCAGGGGGCGGCTCAAAGTACAACTGGCCACCCACCTTGCATCTTCTCAAAGCTAGTGGTCTGGCTTTTCGCGCACGATCACGCCGGTCTTAGGGTCGGCGTGGAATTCCATCTTCTGTCCGTTCTTGATGCCTTCGCCCTCCCATTGGCCGTCGTCGGCTTCAAGCTTAGTGACCTGCGAATAGCCCGACTCCATGACCTTGGCCTTCACTTGCTCCATCGGCATCCAGTCAGGTCCGGGTTGGTCTGCTCTCGCTGCTGAGCCAATGGCGAGGGAACCGAGAACCAGAATTGTGGCAAGCTTCATTTTGGCCTCCTCTCGATGAAAGGCTTCAACGGGCGCGCTGAATTGATGTTCCTCTGTCGCGCCCGCGGACTTGGTGTCAGATCGACGCAAACGAATGGACTTCCGTTTTGGGCCCCTGGGGACAAGATGGTCGGCTTCGGGTCAAAACCGGCAACGCGGCCCCTTCTTACGGGAAAGACGATCCCTATCTCCGCATCATGCGTACCGCGTTCGAATTCTGCCTGCCGACCGCCGCCAAGGTGGTGCCGGCTGGCCCCGACTGGATCCACGAAATCAAGTATGACGGCTATCGCCTGCGCGTCGAGGGGCAAGACCGTGCGGCTTTTCACCCGCAACGGCCACGACTGGACCAAGCGATACCCCTGGATCGTCGAGGCCGCGCTGAACAACCGCGAGCAGCAATTCGCCATCGACGGCGAGGCCGTGGTGCTCGGCGTCGACGGCGCCTCGGACTTCAACGCCCTGCACTCGCGCAAGCATGATCACGAGGTTCAGCTCTATGCGTTCGACATCCTCGCGCTTGGCGGTGAGGACCTGCGCCAGCTGCCATTGACGATGCGCAAGACCAATTTGGCGCGGCTGCTGCGCGGCCGGCCTGATGGCATATTCGTCGCGCCGTTCGAGGCTGCCGAGATCGGTTCGGATCTATTCGCCGCCGCCTGCCGCATGGGCCTCGAGGGCCTGGTCTCGAAACGCCGCGACCGGCGTTATGGCGCCGGCCGCTCGAAAGACTGGATCAAGGTGAAGAACCGGACCCATCCGGCAATGACGCGAGAATTCTGAGCGTTCGGTCGCGCGCCTCCTGCCCAATCAAGGCCCGGCGGTTCAATTGCCCCTTTCCGTCCATCCCCTTTCTGGGCCCCTCGGTCGGCTGCGGGCAGCGTTCAGTCTATCGGCCTCTGCTTCAGCAGTGGAGTGCGACAAGCCAGACAGAGGCTTCCCGCCTTTTCCGATCGCAGGCACATCTAGTGAAAGATCCAGTACGGTGAACCGGCCGGTTACCGGTCGCTCATACCAAGCAACGTACCGCGCCTTCATTTCGGTCATTCTAGACCCCCTCGGTAGCGGATCGATCCTCGAATAGATCAACGTATCGCGCATGGAGAATCACGTAGCCCTTGGCACCGTCTAAGAGCACCTTGACCTGAGTGGCCGTTGCTCCCTGACCAAGAACGATGCCTTTCTTACCGCTAAGACGCGGTCCAGCCAAAGCAGCAATGACGATCCGTCGACCAGCAAGAAGCTCGTCCTTGGCGGCCATTAGGTCCGCAGATCTCGGCAGGTTACGGTTTGTGCTACGCGGCATGGCTTTAAAATAGCGCAGCACCATTGAGTTAAAAAGCCCGTGTGTCGGGGGACCACGGCTTGCGCGACCTTTTCGATCGGTCAAGCTGGCGAACCGCCAAGCGTGAATGGTGATCGCAATGCGTACTGCAGAACAATTGATGCAACTACCACATGTATTCAATCTTGGTGCACGTGATCAAACCCGCACGGTCTAACAAGCCGCTTATTTGTGCGCGCTGCTCAACAAATCTGCTAACTGCGAGGCGCCAAGCGGCGTTGACTTTCAGCGGGTCCTTGGCGTGACACCTAGATGCCCCCGGCGCTAGCCTCAGGCCATCCATCCGCGGCAGCCCCTGTCGTAAACCGGCAGGGGTTGCTTATTGGTGGTAGGCCCGCCAGTGAACCAGCGGGCCTTTGCCCGGCGGAGTATTTACAGCTCCCACTAGAGTGAAGCACTGATGTCTGACGACGGCGCACTCAAGAAGGAAATCGACGCTCATCAGCAGCAGATGACAGAGGCTGAACGTAAACTTTTGGTCGGCCTCGATGAGTTCATCAAGGGCAAGGTCGCGCTAGGCGTGCCCAGAGAGCGCGCCTACGCCATAGTTGCGGAGATACTCCCGTACGCTCGAGAGGTCAGAGCACGCGATCTACGCCGCGCGTTTAGGGTCGTCTAAGGCGTCCCGGGAGAGCTAGGCCCGCCAGCGTGACCAGCGGGCTGGTAGCGATCGTCAGGCGCAGTCGCGACCTCCGCGGGGTACGATCGAAGTACTGGCTCGTGGAGCTTCGCGCGCTTTGTCAATGTCCGAAAGGAGGTTCCAATGCGTACTCCGGCCTTGGCGATTTTGGCAATCGGGATGGCATCAACAGAGCCGGCGGCAGCTCAGACGTATAATCCGGCCTTTCCGGTTTGCCTGCACGTTTACCGCGCGGGGGCCAACTATTACGATTGCAGCTACACATCGCTGCCTCAGTGCAATGCTTCGGCATCGGGCCGCGCAGCAGAGTGCGCCATAAATCCATACTTCGCGGGCGTGGAAAACCCCGCAGCTTATCGGCGGCACGGCCGCCGCGCCTACTAGGGCAGTTGCGAGAGACGCCCAGCCCGCCATCGTGAACCGGCGGGCCTTTGCTTTTCCACACCCGCGACGCGCAGTAGTTCGCGCGCGTTCCGCGGCCCAAGGTTCGGATTAGCCTACGTCGTTCTGACATTGCCCCATAGGCTCCCGATAGCGTGAGCCGTGGGTCAACCACCGAGAGCAAGTAAAACCGGCCACAGCTTTGCAAGGAGCCAGAGCATCAGGGCGAAACACGCCCAAATGCCCATTAAAGCAAAGACGGCCCGAGGATTCCTGAAGATCATCACAGTGCCAACTTAGCACTCGTCGGAGATCTCCGCACTGAGCGAATGGGGTAGCCCGCCAGCGTGGAATTCGGCGGGCTCTCTATGCTCATGCGGACTGGGGCAAATGCGTCACCTTCTCCGCCGATCAATGTTGTTGTGGCCGGGGAAGAACAGACCGGCTAGCACGCCAATAGCAGCAGGTATGACAAGGCTGAGACAGTCCATGACGCACCGCCTCTCAGCAAACGGATCGCCTGCCCGATAAACTGACGGGCCTTCAACTGCGTTCCGCCTTCAACTGCGTTCCGCATCAGCGACAAAAACCCGCCATCGTGAATCGGCGGCCCTTTGCTTTTCCACACCCACGACCGGCAGTAGCTCGCGAGCATCCCGCGCCGCTAGGAATCGATAATTTGACTCTCGCCTGCGCCGCGGTTCGATGGCGTCATGACCAAGGCAGAGAACAGAGCGGCGGCGAGAGCTTGGCACCAACTACGCATGCGTCAGCGCGCGGAGGAAGTGCGGGCCGAGGCGATAGCGACCGATCTGGCCGAGCTCGGCCGGCTTCGCCACTACCTCATCTTTGGCAGGAAGGATCGCCGCGCCGACCGCGAGAAGCTGATGAGCGCCATTGACGACTACGTCGGTGAGATGACTGGCGATCGAACCGCGCTGCACGCCAAAAACCACAAGTGCGGGTGAAGCAGTTCGGCCTGGGGGGACGAAGAATCGGGTAGTCGATCTGCATGAAACTCGCCGCCGAACGTGCCTTTGCCGCACCTGAAGCCGCCGCCCGCAAACTGGTCGAGCTCGCGAAGACCATTGAAGCCGTCCAGGACGGTCGCATTCACATCGAAAAGCTCAATGCTCCGTTTCTCTACACGCTCAAGGCCACCGGGTCGGAGTTCGGCGCCGGCATCAAGCATTGAGAAGGGCTGGCCCGAGCTGCACGAGAGCGGGACCTATGTCCGGCTGATCAGCATCAGCGCAAAAGCGGCCCCAGCAAAAGACTAAGTTGCCGGGGCCGTTTGGAGGTCACCTTGGCGGTAATGGGGTCGCCAGGTGGTCATGAGCATAGGAAAAACCGGCAATCAGTTCTGTCCACTTGTGCCCAAAGCGGTATAGTTCCTCATCGGGAACGGAACCGATCGCAATGAAGGACATGCAGGCTCAGTTAGAAAAGCTCCGCACGGATGCTGCCGAGTGCGCCTTGATCCGCGATCTTGCTACTGAACCCAAGAAGCGAGAACTGTTCACAAGGCTGGCCGAGCATCTGACAGTTCTGGCCGACGAGGTTGAACACGCCATTGCTGCCGCGGGACCTGAACTGAAGCGAAAGGAATGACCGAACGAGGCTGGCGTCGGCCTTTCGAGGGTCCGATCAGGATCGGCGAACGCACTCTGGTGACGCTGCTCGACGCCGGCGAGTACATTGCCGCACTGCCGAAGAAAGAGCACGCGGCACCGGAGTGGCAAGCGGCGATGGAAGCCTTGATCCTGGTGGCGGAAGGTGGCGGTCCGACGATGTTTGCCCGCATCGGGGTCATACGGGCGTTGAACCGCCACCACGTCCTGGAGTTTAACCCGAAGGGAAAAGAACCGCATTGGGGCCGGCGCAAGCTGAAGAGGGATCAATGACCGTCTTCGTGTACGTCAATACGGCCAAGCAGGTCGGCGACATCGATCACATCAAGGTTTTCGCAACGGTGGACGCCGCGGAACGATGGTTCGATGAAAACGATCCGGAGGGCGTCGCCTTCGAATACGATGTTTTGGGCTTGCCAGCCGGAACCGCGTGATCTGAGACGCGGGTCCAATGGGAAAAGCCGCAGCGTGGTTCCAGCCCCCACTGCGGCATTCCCGGAACTACGAAAAACCTTGGTGCTCAAATCTCGCCGGTGTTCTTTTAATAGAACACCCCGTTCCGAAAATGGATTCCGTAAGAATACCGGTGCGCGAAGTTCGAGCATTGCCGTGTGAGGGCGAACATGGCACGGGCATGCATTCCAGCCCCAATGCTCCCGGCTGTCGATCCAATTGCGGATTAGAGCGCCGGGAGTGCTAGGCCCGCCAGCGTGAACCGGCGGGCCTCACTTGGTCGAAACTGGCGTGTACTCATAAACGTCAGCTTCCGAGAGCAAAGTGGAAGTTGCCCCGCTTACTTGGCATCGACTGCTTGTGATCCGAATTAGGCCGCCTAGGATGTCCGCCCCGCTCGCATCTCGCGCCATCTGCGTTTGGAACTGAAACATTTTCTACCCTGAATGATTTACTCCCGGGGCTTCGTAAGATGCGAGGCATTCATGAACCCTCTTTCGGCGAGCGACGTGTTCCTTACGGTCGCGGTTATGAGCACGACGTTCCTGATTGAGATCGGGTTTTTCATCCTGATCGGAATGTTCTGAAATAGCGCGCTATTGGGGTGATACGCAGCGGGTGCGAAGGTCTAGTTCTCCTCGAACTTGATGGTTGAGACCGGCCATCTTCCGTCATGACCTTTGATTGAAATCCGAAGCCCGTTCAATTCATCCAGCCAAACGTTCTCGACCGTGCCTGCCTTTCCGTCAGTAAGGACGACGGTTTTGCCGATCAATTCGGATTGCGCCTTACCGTACTCATTCAAGATCGTCGATGCACGAAGCTTCACCGGCGGCATCGTTCATCCATGTTCGGCCGAGGCTGCGGCTCAACCGCGCGCCTTGTTCCAGTGCTCGGCCGCTTCGAATTCGCGGAGCCGATCGATTTGCGCTCTCAGGCTCGCCGGTAGTTTCGACTCTGGTTTCAGCGACGCACGTAGTCTCTCGCCGATCTCTCGAATGATGGCCCGACAGTGTATGTGGTCAATGTCAATTCGGTTACGCATGACGGAGCCTTCGGTTCCGGCAGCACCCGTGCCTCCCCGGCAACCGATCGGGGCACTGCTGGCGATTTTGAATAGAACTGGAGACCGTCGCTTTTGGCTATCTGCGCGAGCGCTTGTGTTAAGAACAGCGGGTCGTTCGCCACGACCTTTGGCTATCCGCGACATGCGCCGTGTTACTACCGGCGAGCGACGGCCTCAGTTTTTCTAAAGCAGGCGGACGCTTTCGTTCCTTGATTTCTGATCGCGACCGCGATGTTCCATTCCGAAGGAGGAACCTGCCCCAGCGGCTAGTCGCTGGCGCCATGGAAGCAACTTCCGATGCGGCCGAAAACATTGGGCCGCAGTGTTCGGGAACCATTTCTGAGAGTGTCCGGTTAGTTCATGGGGCGATAAAGGGCACCATCGTCATGAGGACCAAATATCTCGCTGCGATTGCGATAGCTGTTCTTGCTTGTAGTGGGCTGGTCGTGAATTCCGTCGGCTCGCTTCATCGCGAAAAGCAGTCCACGCCGGGCGCCAACCAAGTGGCGGACCGTTTAGCTGGGTCCTTGGATCCGTATTTGATACGGTCTGGTGGCTAAAACGGCCGGTGCAACTCAGAAATGCATTGGCGGCGCTGCCTTAAGTCATGGGGCATCGCGCCCGTTCGGCAAGCAAGGCTGTAACGCCCTTGCCTCACATCCCATCGCACTCGCATCCATACGTCGCATTCCTCGTCTGTCGGATTGAACGCTGCCTCCGCCTACGGCGCAACTTCGTGTCCGTTACTTCCGATATTGGCCCCGAGCTGAACACCACGGAAGCCAACGCCACGTCTGCTGTCGGAGGGAAGCCGGACGTCGCCCCACTGGTTGGCTGGCAGCCGCTTTTGACCCTCAACGGACATTCAGGCGGCATCGGACGACTTCAACGCTGGTTCAGGATTCTTGGGTCGCAAATCCCGGTGGCTCTCCGCGCGCGCACGAACTTCTTCTTCCATCTTCCGTGACTGAGCGATGCGCCGAACAGCCTCAGCTATCCGGCGGAGGAGCGGCGTGAAGTCGGGTATGTCTGTCATCGCCACCAATAGAGCGGCAATCAAAGGAGATTGCCGCGAGCAAGCAGAGCGTCGCAACGACCTCATATTTGGCCTTCTGTTCCTGCGGGACCATTTTCTCAGGCAGGCAGAGAAGTCGGAGCATCAGGACGCCCATTGCCACGATGAACAACAAGAGAAAGGCTGCGGTGAACACCATGAGCGAGTCAATTTGCCCAGGGCTGCGTGATGAACCAAGGCAAATGCGTGGGAGATATAGGATGCCGCGTCTCGATCATTTCTTCCCTTCATGAACGCGAGCTACTGCACGCGCTGCACCGGGACGATGAGCGGAGATGAAGACCTATCGACCCACTACGCTCTAGCCAAGCTACTTAGCTGCCCCCGTCGTAACTCCTGGCGCCGGCGTAACACCGCGCCGCACTTGGCGCGCCTCACGGCGACCCTCGCGGCGCACTTGGCGCGCGTCACGGCGATCCTCGCGGCGCTCGTGGCGCCCCTCACGTCGATCTTGACGCCTTTCCATGCCAGCGGTCTGCGCCTCCGCGTCAGGGACCATCAGCACGGTCGGAAACGCGGCAATTGCAGTCGCCAAGCCGAAAGAAGAAAGAAGCTTCCGTCGAGAGATCATGACTGCCTCCCTCACTGGACTGCCCCAAGATTAGAAGTTTACTCGCTCTGCCTGTCCTCGTCTTGATCTATGTCATTGGACGGTTGCGCTCACATCCGCCATCCTTCGACGGTCGCGCCGTCGCGCGCGCATCAGCTCGACCTCGACCACGTCATCATGTCGGGACATCCATCGACACACATGCTTGCACTGCGCCACCGCGCCGAAGCCTCCTTTCGCAAGTCAGGTCAGTGCTACTGTCCACTCGCTCAGTCCACACTGATGTAGATCAACCCGAGGCGACTGAGTTGGTTTATACTTGTTGTGCGGGAGAGCTTGAGGAGGATCTCATGATCTCTCGGCGAAAGGCTCTTTCTTCTCTCGGATTGGCGACCGCGTTTGGCCTGATAGCGCTCCCTGCGATGATGGGGTCCTTGCCCGCTTTTGGCGGTGCTTTCTCGCATCAGCGGCATTTGGGGCCGCCATGCCAATAACGCCGCGATATCAACATGGAGACCGATCATGAAAAAGCTCAGTGTGTTTGCGATTATCGTTGGAGGCGCATTATTGGCGGCGGCGCCCTTCTCGTTTCAGTGGTCGCCTGAAAAGAACGTGGTGCTATCCCTTGACCGTGCTGATGCCCGAGTAGGACGGCCGCTAACTGCAACGAGCGTTGCAGGCGTCGGTCGAAGGACTGCGCGACGGGCATATCGCCGCGGATACTAACGGCGGCTGGGCTGGCGGTCGCTGCGGGCATCACCCGCGCACCCTGCCGATCAGCCTACGCAGCTTGCTTAGTCGGCGTTGAGCCTCGGTGGCGGCTCATCCATCATGCGCTCACCGGTCAGCTCTTCTGACCGCTGGTATAATTGCCGCGATGCAGGAGTCCGGAAGTGGCCCATCAGCGAAGTGGCGACACCTTTCATTGAGGTCCGCTTGGTGGAGTAGAGCGGACTGACTTTGCTCACTCTGAGTTCTTCATTTTGACCCGAAGCGGTCCTGCACGCGGATGGCGCGTTGTCGCATGCGCCATCCGCTCCCACAATCAATCTCTTGCGAAGAAGCGAGCGTTAAGCCTTCAGGTCGGTGATCCGCATAATCGCGACCACATTCCCGTCGTTGTACGCCTGTTCCTTAGTTTCCTTGTTGCAGGTCCAGACAAAATTCTTCTTGCCCGAAAAGGTCTTTCCCTCCTGCTCAAGCCGAAGCTCCCCTTCGGTGATATGGCAGACCATGGCATTCATCATCGGGGGCCCCATGGTCTTCGACCCCGGCTGCATAATGATATCGCGCATTGAGACGGTCTTAAAACCTGGGATCAGGGATGGTGTTTCGCCTTCATATTCACGCACCACCACACCTGGCCAAGGCGTCGTATCCTTGTAGCTTGTGGCTTGAGCGGCGGCAGGTTTGACCATGGCAGCCGAAACTGCAGCCAACCCGATTCCCAGTGCGGACCTTCGATCGACCTTGCCCATCGCTTTCCTCCCGACATTACTCGAACGAGCCGCCGCAAACGCAGCGCGCAAAAGTTCGTGGTGAACGGTGGTGCGAAACCGAAAAAAGAACGGTCTCTAAGAGGAGTGTGCTTGCCGATAGCGCCAGTGCTGCTCGTTTGCCCGGACGGTGATTTCGGCACGTCCCGCTTCAAGGGCAGTGACATTCTACGTCACCTGACGCATCCGGGAAACAGGTGGCGTCACACGAAGACACTGCGGGTTCCTAAGCAATGTTCGGCGGACCTTCGTGAAATGTCGGCCTCCGCGCCGCTGTTGGCGAATAAGTGGGTACTGGCCGAAATAGGCCACTCGCGAAAGTGAATTAGTGCCACTGGTAGGAACTAAGGGATTGCCCGCCCTGTTGCATGTTGTTCCTCCCTCTAAAGGAACAGCCTTATGGCCGACGACAACAACAAAGATCCAAATGAGAAGCAGCCCGGCGAGAATCCGGACGGCAAGTACCATTTCAATCCTGGGAACATGGCCGGGAAGAAGCCCGGGGATTCGGAGCAGACTGCCGAAAACCGTGGCGAGCAGCCGCACGCGGACAAAGAAAAACCCGCCGGTTAGGTGCTGGCCACTCGGAGGCCGCCAACTGAGGCGGCCCTACTCTTTTGCTTTGAACTCGCAAATCCTGCGGTTGAGGTGCCAAAGCTCTACATCATGACCATCCACAAGCTGTTCGGCCTGTTCCTTTGCGGCCTCGTCGTTCTCGCACAGAAGGTCGATCCGCTGTTGAATGTGACCATCCGCGCCTATGAGATAGGTGCGATATCCGATCATTTCGGGGCGCCAGACCCGGCGAGTTTAGCCACTCGCTTATGTGAGCGCCGGTCTCGGCTTGCCGAGCTTTGCGCACCGCCCGCTCCCGCTCGATACCTGGCGGAAGCAATTTGGGCGCTTCGCGCAGGCGAAAAGCTTCTAAGGCAAGGCGTTCTTCAAGGGTTGTGGTTTGCTTAGTGCGGCGTCGGTGCTGTATTGCGCCAGCTCCTGTCCCAAGGGAAGGAGGCGGGAGCGCGTGATGGCGTTCTCATCACCGATAGATGCCGGGGGCCGCGCGGTGATGGGTCCAGTGTCGCATGTCCGGTACCGGCCATATGGTGAATTTTGATCACCTCGCAAAAGTTACCGAAGGTAAATCAGGCCACTCCCCTCATAGGGGACTCTATGTGAGGCCAATACAAAAATTGCGGCTCAAGTCGTCTAGGTTCATCCTGTCGGCGAGCTTGCGGCGAGTTTCGAGGCCAACGAAGTTGACCTACAATCCACGGTGTTCCTCTCCCCGGATCTTGAAGCCCGATCTGGCAGTCGCTGAATGCGCTTAGGACCATAATCACAATGGGCTCGAGAGCGACGCATGCCCAGACGCAGGCGGGCTTGGAGGAAAGGAGTTGACTTGCTGTCCATGTCAGATGCGCTGCCATCCATTCTGCAACCGTCCGCTCGGTGCCGCTAAGGGACACACCGATTTACGTTTGCACCGAATTCACATCGGAGTAGCTTCTGGGTGCCGGGCTGGCCAATATCTCAGTTATTTTTTAAACCCGGCGAGAGCCGCAGCGTCAAAAGGTGCTGCGGCCCCCTTTTGCAGTTGGCAAAGCCCAACAGCGTGAACCGGCGGTTTGACGTGAAGACGGTCACGCGGCTCAATCAGCAAGGAGGATGACAATGGCCTTCTTGAATTGGCTAGGTGCACAACCGCCAGGAATCGCCACCTTCCTCGGCGCCCTAACGGGATCTAGCCTGGGCCTTCTGGCTATTATTGTGGGTGCGCTATTCAATGCCCATCTCAATCGGCGCAGAGACGATCGGATTCGCGATCACGACGCTCGGGCAGTCGCTACCGCGCTTTATGCAGAACTAACTGGGATAGACCGCGCGCTTCGTAGAGGCAGTGAAGCTCTCAGAGGTGCCCCAAGGGATGGCGAGCGATTCCTTGTCAGAACTCCGCTTGTAATTCAGATCTTCCCAAAATTGATCGATAAACTCGGGCTGCTTCACGCAGAAACCATTAGAGAAGTTTCCCACACGTATCTTGTCGCCGAAAGATACAAGCAGGACCTCTTGCTCTTGCCCCGCGGAAGGCATCACGCTGCCGAGGAAACCCCCTATGGTGTTCTGCTGCCCTTGGACCTCTCGGCATCAGTGATCGAGCTCAATGAAATGACGATGGCAACGACGAGCAAGACGCTTCAAATATTGAAACCTTACCTTTAGACAAGCCCGCCGGGAGCGTTGGACCGAAGCCCACGCGCCCATGTCGTCATCACTTTAGGGCGTGTACTCATAAAAGGTCGGATTACCAACGCAAAGCGGAAGTCGCCATCTTGAGCGTGATCGGCGGCTTGTGACCCAACTGCGACCTAGTGCACATCGAATGTTGCGGCGCAAAGTCAACTTTCGCCCTTCCAAAATCCCGATTGGAATCCTTACGATGTGGCCCCTCTGAGGCTTTTGGGGATGAGATGAGACGGCGGGAATTTCTTGTCGGGATTGCCGGGCTCCTTTTGCACCCGTCATTCGGCATTGCGCAGCCAGCAGGCTCTGTCCCAGTCGTGGGCGTCCTCTGGCACGCCGGGAGTGCGGAAGAAGAGAAGGATTTTGCGACCCCGTTGCGGGCAGGTTTTGCTGACCTAGGCTACATCGAAGGCAAGACAATCAAATTCGAGGAGCGGTTTCCGGCGGAGCAGAAAGAGCTTTTCGATCGCATGGCGACCGAATTGGTCGACGCAAAGGTCAATGTGATCGTGGCCGGCTCCATCCCAGCGGCGCTGGCAGCTCAACGGGCGACGTCGCTCATCCCCATTGTGCTAGTGGCCAACCCCGATCCCATAGGTCTGAAGCTGGTTGCCAGCCTGTCACGCCCCGGCGGCAATATCACCGGTCTCTCCTCGATGGGCTTCGATCTTGCGGTTAAGCGGCTCGAAGTGGTGAGGGAGGTCATTCCTGCGGCCTCGCGCATTGCGCTCCTGGTCAATCCCTATAATCCCTACGACGGCGAGCGGCAGGCCTCCGAACTTCTACCCAGCGCTCAGAAGCTAGGACTCGTCATCAAAGCATTCGAAGCCAAACACCCCGAACAGCTTCAGCCCGTAATAGAGCAGATTGCGGCGGAAAAATTCGATGCGATCATCATCACCCAGAACGCGATGTTCTACAACGAGCGAAAGCGGCTCGCGCAACTCGGGCGTGCCTACCGCATCGCGACCATGGCCCCCGCTGATCTGTTTTTGGATGCCGGCGCAGTCATGTCATATGGGCCAGTCTGGAGCGCCATGTTCCGGAATGCGGCGCGCTACGTCGATAAAATTCTCAAGGGAGCAAATCCGGCTGAACTTCCGGTGCAGCAGCCGACCCAATTCCGCTTCGTCATCAATTTGAAGGCTGCAAAGGCGATTGATCTCGAAATTCCTCCCATCGTCGTGTCTCGCGCTGATGAAGTCATGGAATGACTGCGTTTGGCCCTTCGGCGAAGTGGCGGCATCGCTCCACGAGGTCCGCTTATTCTTCGCATTTTGACCCACCCCGGACATCCGACCGCTTGCACGACGCGAGCCGCTGCAGGCAATAGTTGTCAGGTGCCACCGGCGATAAGCCGAGCGCCTGCCACATATCCGCTGCCTCCCTCGACACACCGAGGTTTCGTCCGTCTATGCCCTGAAGCAACGACTCCGACCGTGTTGCCAGGACATGGTTTTGCCGGTAACGGCGAAGCTATGCCACGAGCCAAACGACCTCAGCTCTCACCTGCCGCTGGTCAGCCGCGGCGGGATCTGGGACATCATCCAGAGCTCGATCGCTGCCAGGATCGCGACCGCCGCGCCGATGATCACATGCACCGTCATCGCGGTGGTTCCCTGGAAACCCAATACCCAGGGCGATACGAACGCCCACAAGCCGACGATGAGGTTCAGCCACTCCTCCCACACCGCGAATGCCGCCAGTGCCGCGATCGCAAGGATCGCGATGGCGATACCGGTGATATAGGCGTTTTGAGAGACCGTCCCGGCATCGAAACCGAATATCCAGGGCGAAACGAAGAGAAACGCGCCGAGGATCAGGTTCGCGACGTCACAAAATTTTGCGTTCGTCCAATTCTCTAGCCAATTCTGCATGACACCCTCCATTGGAGGTTTTCCATGTCAAATCAACCGTATGATCGCCGCGCCGGTTCCATCGCGGCCCGCGGCATAATGGCAAGGGAGCGGTGTACCTGCCGCGCCTGCCGCTGTCGCTGCTCGGCCGCGCCGACGTGATCGAACAGCGATGCAGTTTGTTGCAGTGCACGAGCCTCTTCCTGTCCTGGCCCATCAGCGAAGGTCGATCAGAACGATCTGCAAGAATACGCTAAGGACATCCGTATCGAAATAATCAGGCACGGGTCATGTCCCCGCGTCAGGGGAATGGGCAGCTGCAAGCGAGATCGTATACGTCTATTGGATCGGTTCGACCGATACTGCCACCAGGAAACGGGGCCCTAACGTCGCCGGTTTATCAGGGGCTAGTGCAATCGCTTAGAGCCGCGTCCGAATGTTGTCCGACCGGTTGCTCGAAAAGCAGTGCCACTTGATCTGGTTCGCCAAGGATCGCTGCGGCACAACCCATCATGGTCAATGCTCCGGCAACATCCCATAGCGTTACATTTTCTAATGTCGCATTTCCCGACTTTGCCCAAGCCAAGAGCGCAGTGATCATCGCGTCTGAGAAAAATAGAATACTGAGCGCTGGTAAGACGAGCTGGGAATCCAGCAGGAGTATCATCAAGAATGCAGGAGCTGCGACCAGTATGCTCAACACCGCGCATGTGCAAAATGCTTGCCGCCAAGAAGCATTCCTGTTTGTCCAACTTGCACGAGAAAGGATCATTTGATCCTCCTGCATAGGAGCACTTTTTAGCGCCACTCACCTGCTGAACTACTCTGGTCTAGCTGATCGTTTTCCGACGTCTCCCCATCAATGTTTTGTCCTATGCCGCTGACTCTCAATTAGCGTAAGAATGCCAGCGGTCACCACGGCAATAACGACGACGGCTGCCAGCGCCTCGACAGAGGCCAAGGTCCCGTACCACTTGTTCCAAAGCTCAATCATGTGCTGGCCTCTCGCGAGAGCGCACCCACGATCGATAAGATCTGCTCTCGAAAAAGAACGAACTGTGCGATCAAAAAAAGCAATGCTACTCATCGTCGCGCGGTTTTTCACCGCGCGGCAAGGTGACTTACGCGGCACCGATACGCAGGTCGCGCGGGTGTTTGGCGTCCGGATATCGGGTGACGCTGCGATCGAGTAAGCGTGCCGGATCAAGTCTATCAGCGTGATGGTTTCTTCTTAAAGAGCGCTCTCAGCTGCTCCCACTTGGCCTCGATCCACCTCAAAGCCATGAGAAGAGGCTTCTGTAGAATAGGGATGTCCTGTGCGATCAGAAGAAGGCCTAGAGGCAGCATCCAGAGGCCGAAGATAGGCAGAAAGCTGAAGACGCCTCCTAGGATGAGCAACCCGGCGACAACGACACGGACCCAAAACGAGGAGGTTCTCGTAGCCACAGAATGAAGGTCGACACCTTCGTAGGCACCCGTCGCCGGAACAATTCAAAGTATCTATCCAATTCCGCTTTGACAGAAGCCATTAACTCGACCTTCTCTGATACCAGGACGCGGCAACTCGCTCGAAATCCGCGACTAAATCAAAAGATCTGTACGGGAAGCGTTCCAAACCCTTCGGCTTGGAGATGACGGACGATCCGTCTGCGGACAGTCAGGGCCGAGACGTTGCCGGCACTGGACCGGTTCTCCATGGTGGCTTCGAAAGACCGCCGCCAAATTTCCTCAGGGTTGCGCAGGGCAGATGATAGCCGGCAAGCGCGGGTATGCCGGGTAGCCCTCGCCTAAAGCGTATCCGGTGTGCGTCGAGGTGAGCTTTGATCCTCGTTGAGCAATTCCTGCTCGGCCAAGCGCCAAAAGTCTTCGTCTCGGCCCTCTGGCTTACCTGCCTGCTCCCACAACTCGTAGGCCCGGGCCGCAACGGCTTCATGAATTCGCCTATTCATGAGCCTTCTCCAGACCCTCAACTAGGGGCAATCGGAGGCGTTCCTAATCCGGTCATCCCCCAAAAACGTGCCTGTGAACTAAGAAGCCTCCTATTCAGACCGTCGCGCTGTTGTGCCGACTCTGATCCAACTGCGTACGCACCGCGACAGGAACGAATCGGACGTCGACAACTTGAATCCGGGTTCCGTTGTGTGAGTTGCTTATGCGTCAGTCCCGACGGCTTATGTCGATTGCCCCGAACGGTGACGAGACCGTCTATTTGGTCGCAGATGACTTCGGCCGCAATCGCCGCGCCTGGCGCGAAGCAGACTTGGAGATGGCGGAAGAAGCAGTCATCCAGGATCTGCTTGCGGGAGAATATCGCAGGCCGATCAAGGTAATCGCCTTCAACAAAGCCGAGCGCTGCTCGGAAGATGTTTCTGAGGACATTGCCCGCGAGCTCCAGCGCCGTTGCAATTGGCAACAGAGCGACGTTCCCTCACACCTCAAGGAATTCGTCGACCGCAATGCCGCGCAGGATCTTCGGCAATTCAACCTGCGCCTCGTGTAACCATGGCGTTCCGACAGAAAACGCCGGAAGCGCTCGGCGTCAAAGTGCCCCTGCCCGGCTTCACCGCGCCGGCCCTAGCGAGCTCGATCGACCGAGTACCGACCGGCGATCGATGGATCCATGAAATCAAGCTCGACGGCTATCGTGTCCAGGTGCATCTCGCCAACAAAGCGGTGAAGGTTTTCACGCGGCGCGGCCACGATTGGACCAATCGCTTCCGGAAGGTCGCCAACGACGCTTGGCACGTCAGGGCCCGTGCCGCGATCATCGACGCTGAAATCGTGGTGCCCGCCGCCGACGGCACAACAGATTTCTCGGTTCTGCAGAACGAGCTCAAGGGCGCATCGACGAAAATCGTCCTGGTCGCTTTCGATCTGCTTTACCTCAATGGCAGGGACATTCGGAAATTGCCGCTATTCCAGCGCAAGGCCGAGCTGAAGAAGATCATTGCCGGTACCGACGTCCAATTCAGCGAGAGTTTTGAGATCGACGGGAGCGAGATGTTTGCCCACGCCTGCAAAGGTGGGGCTCGAAGGCGTCGTCTCCAAGGTGCGCGACAGCGTTTACCCGATCGGCCGCGGCAATGATTGGGTCAAGAAAACCTGCGCCCAGCGGGAGACGCTCACCATCGCCGGGTTCGCCCTCGATGAAGGCAAATGGGACGGCACGTATCTCGGTCGGCGCAAGGGCGAGGACCTGCTTTATGCGGGCAAAGTCGACCATGGCTTCGACAAGTCATCGGCCGCAGAGCTGCGCAAGAGGCTTCAGCGGCTCGTCCGCAAGGCACAGCCTTACACCAAGCGGATCGCGCACAAGGGCATATGGGTCGAGCCGAAGCTGCTGGCCGAGATCGAGTACCGCGCCAAGTCCGCCGAGGGAAAGGTGCGGCATCCGTTCTTCAAGGGGTTGCGCGAGGACCTGTAACGGTGCGGCGATCGGTGGCAAAATTTTTTCAGCCCCCCTCTTGAAACCAAAACCGGCTTTGCTAATTTTTTTGTCGCCATCTGACGATGGCGTCCGGGCGCCTCATGGGCCCGGGCCAAGAGACGGGCACCGGTTGTGTCCGGTGCCGCTCGTAGACATCTTGCTCTCAGGAGGATTTGGCTATGCGCACCTACGATTTTGCACCCCTCTGGCGCTCGACCATTGGCTTCGACCGCCTTTTCGACCTCGCAGAAACCGCTCAGCGGGCCAGCGAGGACAACTATCCACCCTACAACATCGAACGGCTGGCGGAGGATCGCTATCAGATCTCGCTGGCTGTGGCGGGTTTCTCGCCCGAAGATATAGTCATCACCGCCGAGCAGAACGTGGTGACGGTCGAAGGCAGCAAATCCGACAAGACAGAGCGTGATTTCCTCTATCGCGGTATCTCGCACCGCAACTTCAAGCGCCAGTTCAGCCTCGCCGAATATGTCCAGGTGAAGAGTGCCGCGTTCAATAACGGCTTGCTCACCATCGAACTCGTCCGCGAGATCCCGGAAGCCATGAAGCCCCGCCGGATTGCGATCGGCGATGCCTCGGCCGGCAGCGTGCCGAAGCTGGAAGCTAAGGCCGCCGCCTAGCGCAGACGCCATTGGAGCCGCGCGACGAATCGTGCGGCTCCCATCCATTCGTCAATGAAAAGGAGAGGACCATGCGGCCGACGACCGCTGACGACAACGTTTTCGATTTCGACGCTCTTCTTCATCCCGGCACGGTGTTTGAAGCACCGAGAGACGTGCTGGATCATCCGGCGCTGACGTTGAGCGAGAAACGCGCAATCCTGGCATCATGGGCGTCCGACGCGTCCGCGATCGCCTCTCGCCCGTCGATGCGCGCACCTGCCGGCCTCAAGAAACCGGTATCGATCGACGAGATCTTGGACGCGTTGCGCGCCCTGGACGGTGGCCCCCGGACGCCGCCCGGCGGAAAGCCTTACCGTCTCCGTTCGACCGAACGTGCGGCCGCCGCGGCGTAGTTTCGGAGGCCCAGATGACGACGGACGAAAACCTGGCACGCCTTCGTGCCCATCATAACAACATCAGCCGCTACCGTCGGCTCCTGCGTACCAGGCTTTTGCCTTTGGAACGCCAGTTCATCGAACGGCGGCTTTCTGACGAGGTGGCCGCTCTGCAGAGCCTTTCCGCTTCGACCTTCCCGATCGCCTTCAGTGAGCCAAGGCCTGGACGACCGCTGCCGGTTGCAGAAGTGATGGCATGAGCACGACCATCAATCTGGGCCGACCGGGCTCAGGCTCTTTCCCTTTGGCGCTCCTCGGAAGGTTCTTCCGTGCACGAAAATTGAAGACTCCGGCTGCGGACGGCGTATCATCGGCCGTGGAGATCTCAGGGATGGCTCTCTCGACCAACGAGCGTCCGATGTGTCCTGTGTGCAAACACCGGATGGGGTTGGCGCGCATCTCTCCCGGCCCGCGCGGATTCGACGAGCGCACCTTCGAGTGCTCGACTTGCGAGCGTACCGAAGTGGTTCGCTTGGCCGTGGATCCGATGCAAACGGACGCGGTTGGCTGGCTCGCCGGCGAGCTGAAGCCGCCGAACTGAAGTTCGGTGTGAGAGGCGCGATGGATGAGGACTTCTGCAAGAACACAAGAACAGAAGCAACGCATTCGCCCTTTGGCTGAGCGGGCTGATGCTCTTCACCAGGGGGCTGCCTGTTGGCGCTGGTCGGCCATACACCCCCGGAGGTGGCCAGTCCCTTGAAGGTCGCGGAGCGGCCGCTGCCGCTGCGCGCCACGCCGCGGGCGTCGATCCTCTCCGGGGTCGGGCGAGGCGTGACAAGGGCGCGACCGAAGTCCGGTGCGACGCTTGCGGCGGCGGGGTCGCTGCCCGCGTGGGATTCCGAGCCCGGCCGCACAATACGGGCCGCTGCCTGTTGCTGCAGGACAGCGTCTCGTTCAGGCTCCTGTTGGATGGCTAGGGTTGCAGCAGTGCGAGAAGGCGAAGTCGGTCTTCCTGGCGAAGGCGCTGGTTGGCACGCATCGTTTTCAGCTCGCCCTCGACTTAAATTATGTCCTGGCCCTGCCGCTTCAAGGCAATCACCAGTACCTCCTGCTCTGCAAGCTGTCGCTCAGCTTCAACTGCCTCGCGCTCTGGTCGCCTCAACTCATCAAAAAGTGGTCTGCATAACCAGATACGCTGCCGGGGCGCGCTCCGTAATTTGTGCCGCACGATCTCAACCGCCCGCATCAAGCTGCGTTCCTTAACCGGCCCCGGAGCGGGGTCGCGTTCCTATCGTTCGGAGCACGGCGGTCTTTGAGCAGAGCGTTCGCTGCCCGCCTCCACCCGCGTCCAGACTAGATCAGCGCGAAGCGCTCGCTACATCGCGCTTTAGGGCAGCAAATCGCTGGCCGCCACACGGTTGATCGTGGCGAGGCGCTGCTCGGCGCTTGCAGTGAAATCTATGCCAGCCACCAGATCGAGCAGACGATGATAGGCATGGTCGGCGACCGCGACCGGTAATGGCGCTTCGTCGAACGTATCGACATAGTTGTCGACGACCGAATTCAGCAGCCGACACAGGCCCTTGTGGTCAGGCTCGTCCTTGCAGGCTTCGTAGAGTTTTTGCTGGAATTCGCGGAAGGTGTGCAACCCGTGGTGCTGCTGCGAAAGCCACCTATGCAATGCGTTCATGATAGCCTCTTCGAATAGGGAGAAGAAGCTACCGACTTATACAGGCCGGAAAAAGCATCGACAAATGTGGTTTTCGCAAATCCATAATGCGCAATATGCAGCCGCTCGCAGGAGCTACGGTGCCAGGAAAGAACGGCAACTCAGCGCAATTGCTGCATTCGACTCTCGTCTAAGGAGGTGAATTGACGGCGTGATGTAACAACGCCAGTCCCGAACCGGTGACTTGATACCTCAATGACTGCTGCCCCTGATCCTTCCAAGACCGCCATGCAATATCTGATATGGACCATAGAGCACATCGAGAAAGCCGGAAACCAGGTGGCTGTGCGCCACGCTCGCAATGCTCTACGCGCTGAGCCGGGCCAGCGGATCTCCCCACATCAAAGACGAGCCCTAACCAACGAATTGAAACGCAAGCGCATTGCGTCAGCGCACCCAGAGCATCGGGCACGCCTCTGCACCCTACCGTGCAAATATGACGGCCGGGAACCTCAACGCCTCAGGAAGAAAATATCAGCTTGATCGCCAAGACGGTCGTAAACGCGCCAAGGGCGATGACAGCGATTTTAAAATGAAGATTACTATCCAAACCCATTTGCCCTCACCCACACAGCGCCCTCGGCTACTCGCCCTCGCAGACCGGAAAAACCCGGTGGCTCTGGAGGAGGCCACCGGGCCGACCCGCCGTCCATTCCAATGGCTGTAGGCTGAATACATGGCGCTGACGCGTCTGTTCGAATCTCGACAGATCGCCTCGGTTTGGTCGGACATGTGGCTCGCAGGCCACGCCGCGAAGCGGCGAGCGGCTCGTCTAGGAACGTTGGGTTTGTTGCCCCATTGAACCAGCGAAAGGGAGGGGCATCATGGTCCGTGACCTTTTGATCCTCGCCGCCGTTTCGATGGTGTTGAGCGTATTTGTCTGGAGCGTCTTTGGAAATTCACCACCGAGGCCCGCGCACCCGCGTGTTAGCGCAATACTCTCCTTGAATGCCGCTCCGGAGCCGGCGCCTGAGTTCAGTCCGTATATGAGGACAGAGCGCTGATAGGTCTGCCCTGTGCCCACTTCAGCACCGGCCGGCCGGTCTTAAATCGCCGTCGCGCGCTCTCATGGGCCCAGCACGTTGTGCACAGGGTCAGCGGAGGATGGCTGTCAGGGTAGGTCCTGACCTCGCCTGCAAAGTAGCGGCACTTGTCACTGTCGCACTTGGGATTGTTGTTCGGATTGTTCACCTTGGCCTCGGTCAGTGGCGATCTGCCCAGTGTGAGCGAAGTTTGTGACGCGTGCATGCGCGGGTGACCAGCAACGGCCTCACAGTGCGCTGTTGCCGGACAGTGCACTGTGAGGCCAGCCGCGACGAGCCACCCCTTGTGGGGGCTCGGGAAAACCCGGCAACCGGCCGGTCGTTCCTAAGAGAGGGGCCACTCTCCGACGAGGCGCTCGGCCGGCTGCGTCAGCTTCGCGCAGGTGCCGCGCGCTCGAAAAAGCTCTGCGCTCACGTCATGGCTTCGACGGCCACCGCCGCCGGCCTTGCCGAAGGCAACCCTGCGGCTCTAGGGGCGGGTCCCGTAGTGGCACGTCCGCCCCGCCCCATTTGAAACCAGAACCCGGCGCAATCCGTTAGGGTCGCGCCTCCACGGCCGCCTTGCCCCCAAGCTTCCGGCGCCGTTGGAGGGGACGGGTGCGCTCAAGGGCGTGCCCGTCTTATCAATCTGGTTTCGCTCGGTGCGCCCGGTCCCGAAGACCACTTCATGAAACGGAGGCGACCATATGGAGAGTCCCGATCTCAAAGCGTGGGTCGATGGCTGGATGGAGAAAGTGAAGCAAGGCGCTGAAGTCCATCGCCAGCAAGGTCTGTCACCGGAGGATGCCGAAGCGCGCGACTATGCCCCCGCTGACGTCAAGATCCTCACCATCGCCCACGTCCCGGAATCCCTGCAACAGGCGTGGCTGCAACATCTGCGCGACTTCGACGTCGCGCATCCTGGCTGCTATTTTGAGATGATGGTGGATGCGCCCGAGATGCCGCTGCCCGATATCATCAATATGCTGGCGATCAATCCGGGGCTGACCTTCACCAAACTACTCGAACGCAAATGAGCTGGCCCGACCGGCGGTGTAAATCCATACGCGCATCATCGTTTCCTTGGGGGAATGAGACGATCTAACCCCAGCGCCCACTAAGGTCGATGTCGCTGCGTTGCGTTGATCTACGTCAAGGTCATCTATCCTTTGACGCTCACGTTATGTCAGCCGCAACGGAGGCGATCCCGTCGTCTTTTCAGTTGCTAGTGCGAGGAGGATTACCATGCCTCGGAGCAAGCGTCTTTCGATTAGGTCAATGACAATGATTGTGGCCAGCGCCCTGTTGGGTGTAGCAGGTATCACTCTCAGTCCAACACCGGCTGAGGCGGTTGTGTACTGCACGTATGTTGGCTATCCGCCGAGTTGCGTCGCACGCGCCGGTGTTGTCCTTAGGCCTCGTCCGGTGGCACGCGCTGCGGTTCGCCATAACGCCGGTGGCAATCTAAATGGGGGTGTCAATCGCGTTGGCGTGCGGCGCTAGAACTTGGCCCGTCAAGACACCTTCGCGGTGCGAGCTGTCCGACGCAGGCAAGCCGTTTGCCTAATGAGGCTGAGGGTAAGGCAGGTCGGCATTGAACCAGAGTGGTGGCTGCCTCGGAGCAGTGGTGGTGTCGGTGATGTTTCTGGGATCACTCATCATCATCGCGCTGTGGTTCTTTTACTAGACACCATCGCGAAGGTTCGGCCGCCCCCAACATCGACAGCACGATGAAGCCGCCAACTGAGCCAAGGCTTACGTTCGCTTCTCGGCATTAATACGCAGGACATAGAGCGTGTTTCGGGACTCATCCACGACTTCCATCCGCCATTCGCGGTCGGGAGTTAACTTCCCATGGAGGCCTTGGAGTATCTGCCCAGCCGTTACCGTGGCTACCTTCCAAGCGGCGTGCTCGTCAGCTCATAGCCTTCGCGGTCGAGTTCGCGGCGTTTGTGGGTGACGTGGAAGAAATAGCGCGGCATGGTGCTGTCCTGCCCACAACGAATTCGCGGCGAATTGGCATCTAAGACGTTGATTTGGATCAACCATCCCGTGAATAAGCGGGACGCCTAGGGTATACAAGTGAACAGATGGAGCGGGTGGTGATGGGACACGCTCACTTCGGTGCGCTGGGCTTATCCCGGCGCGCTCGCGGCCCCGGCGTCCCGCTCTCGTTCTCCTCTCGCGAAGACGCTTGGGGCCGTCGCGCGCTGATTGTTCAAGTGGCGCGAACTGGCGCTGCAAATGCGCGTGGTTGTCGTCAGTGGAGATGTTTTGATGCGCGACCTGCTCAGTCCGCGTGAGAAGCGATTATTGAGGCGCTTGGCTGCCGGAAAGACTGACGCGGAGATCGCGGTGCGACTGGGCGGCACCGCCAAGCAAGTCTCACTGCAGAAAGCCAGGCTGCTCGCGCGATTGCAGATCAATCGCCCGACGAGATCGCCGATGCATGAGAGATGGGCGGCCTGGCCGCGCTATCGAGGCATCACGTAGAAATCTCGCCGGCGAAACCACGCGCACGTCTCTTGTCGGAACGGTCGGCGCACACCAGACGATACATTGACCTAAGGATCAAAGATGCGCCGCTGCCACTGATCCAGGGTTAACGAATGGTTAAGCCGGATCTGGGAGGTTGCAATGGGGGTGACCTAAAACGAGGTCCACCATGTTGAGGCTGAAGAAAGCTGCCCCGGTATCCCGCAATTTGAACATCGGCCAGATCGACACCGCCGAGTTGCTGCTGCACCGCGTGTACGCCTTTGGAGCGGCCGAGGGACATGCCTCCGGCGAGTCAGTGGGGCAAGACGCTGCGGGCTGGGAACGGGCAGAAATGGCTCTGCTACAGGCGCAGATCGACACCCAGCGTCAAATTATCAAGCTGCTCCGCAACGAATTGTCAGACGTGAGGAAGGAACGGGACGCTTGGCGCAGTCGGGCTCACAGGCTGTGTCGATCGGTTTCGACTGACCTCACAGCCACCCCGCGCCCCGGATCGTTTGCGGCATTGCTCCAGCAACCTCGAATACATTTCCGGCAGCATTGACTCAAACAACTGCCGCAAGGACCGCTTGTTTTTTGGCTGTCGAATATGAACGAGGTTAGGATGAGCGCCTATCTGGAAAGACAACCAGCATGTTCCCTGAAACAGCGCGCATGTTTTCGAAAAAAATTCCGCAACGGGTCAAAACCGGCAATACTCCGATTGAGCAAAGAATTTCTCCTTGGACCCAAAAGCTGACCTCTCCTCCTTATGGTTACACGCCCTAGACATCGCCATCATTCAGCGCTTCTAATCCCCGCTCCTCCAGCCACCGCTTCGACTTGAGCCGTAGCTGCATCGGCAGCGACCGCACAGCGGTGATGCACTTGTGCATCGTGTTCTCGGCCGCAGCGCGTCGTGAAAAACGACGCCCTTGCGGGTCGCCCATTGCTTGAAGCGCTCGACAGCAGGATAGCGTTGCACACCTGATTGTAGCGCGCGACGTCATCGGTGCCTGACGCATCGATCATTTTCTTTCGACCACGTCGTGAATTTCGTCCCAATCCGTTTTCATCTGTTGGGCGACTTCATCGATCAAAGCGAAGGCCTGCTCGCGTGTGTTTGCGATCTTGTCGATGTTCTCGGTGATATGCGATCCACACACCCCGATAATCGCGCAACGCTCACTCCCATCCCCGTACCCCAGCTCGAAGTACGGCTCCTGCCGTCGTCGATAGAGCGTAGTTCAATGCCGAAAGAAATCGGCAGCGCTATGCATCCCAACACGCTTTTACCGCGGATGTCCCTTCGCTGATATCTCTGAGCGTAGTTTGCGCCGGCATATCATCGCCGCGGTCACAACTCGAATTAGGAACGAGAAACCGCGCCTGTTCTGAGGGGTTATCGGGCTATTTCTTCTTCACTTCTACATTGAGCAACCCTATTCCCAGCCGTGGCGGGCCTCAAGTTGTTCTTTTTTGGTGAGGGGTTCCTGCTGCACGCACCTCGCTAGGGCTGCGCGACGTTCCTGATAAGTCTCCCGGCGGGCCGCCCGTGTGCGGCGGTGGCGGCATGCCCCAGCGCATCGCACCATCTCGCTCCCGGCATCAGTGTTGCGGATGACTGGAGCCGGATAGTCAGGAAAGACGCCGCGGGCATCTGCCGGCAAAATCCCAAAGTGCCCTCGACCAGACCGTGCTAAGAACACTTGCAATCTGCAGGAGACACCCGATGGGCTATTCTGTCGTAGATCTTGGTCCGATGCGGCCACAAGGAATAAGCAATCGAGGCGACGTCATCCTGGGCTCCGGGTTGAACCCGCCAAACTTTGTCCGCCTCGTGGACGGCACTCTCATCACTCTTCCATCTGAGATCATAGATGTACTGGCCATCAACAACGAGCGCGTTGTCCTCGCCAGAGTGCAGGGCTCCACCGGGCGGGAATACGCGCTTTACAATCTTGAAACGAATACGACCGAGCCGATCGCAATTCCGGGTTATCCCGCAATTGGACCCCTGGCGCTGAACAATTCCGGCGATGTGGTGGGAACAGCGGCAAAGGGCGGGAGCGTCCTGGATGATCAGAGAGGTTTTATCTTCAACCGCAACACCCAGGCGGTTACTTGGGTGTTGCCAACGTTACCGCTGTCGCAACCACCCGGATCGACGGCCTTCCTTGAATTGAAAGATATCAACGATATTGGCCACGCGATCGGAGTTCAAGGGTGGGTACTAGGCTTCGATCAGCTCGAAGTGCCCGTCTTTTACGATGGTGCAAATCTGCGCGCGGTGGCAAATCCCATCGTCATGTCCAATGGAATTCGCATCACCAACGACGACAAGCTGTGGGTTTGGTTTTTTGGTCGGGGCGGCCCCGAAGTACAGGCAATTTACGATGCCACCACCGACACACTCGCGCCATTCTCAAATGGCCAAATTCTTGACCTCAATGCTAACGGTCAAATCTTGTTTGAGCACGAATTTAACTACTATCTTCAAAGCGGAGGGTTTATCACAGCAGTAAGCGATCTCTTCCCGTCCGGATCCGGTTGGAGTCTAGACTTTGCAATTCAAATGAATGATTCCGGGGCAATTGTCGGCTGGGGTGAACTACATACCAATGCTGGTTCCTCCGCCGGGCATGGATTCTTATTGAGCCCCCCACCTCTCCGAATTCCGCGCGGCAAGCGGGACGATATTATCGCGATCATTCTCTGGGGCGTGATCAACTGCGGTCCCGGGGTAGCAATAATTGGGGGACATTTAGTCCGAATTCCACCTCACGGACCGCTGAACGAACTTATGGCCGCACTGCCTGAAGCCCTTCGCAACGAGCTGACGCCATTGATCAAGGATGCGCATTTCAGGGAACCCGCCGACGTGCGAGAGTTTCGCAGACGGGTCACGTCTGTAATCTCAAGCTACTCGCGCCGTACATTTGGTCGCTCATGAGGGCAGAGATGTAAGTGGTCCGCATGAATTTGAGGCCGGCAAACGTTTCAGATTTTTGGTGTGCCATTCCCTCAATTGCGGATTTTTTGACTTCTGGCCGACGGTAGGGTTCTTTACGACAACGTCGCTGAAGTGATCCACGACCGCTGCAATGGCGAAAACGCCGCCAAGTCGCTCATACAGGCTTTGATCCGGAGTGGTTTGCTGGACCTGCGCATGCGCTTGATTGGCTCCAGCCAAAGCCACGGGGGCGGCTGTCATCGCCAGTCCTGCGACGACGCTTCGTCTGCTGATGGACGTTGAACGAGCTTTTGCCATTGGTACCTCCTCATATCGGCGCTCAGCATCCTCCCGCGCTAACGGCCGCCGAGCGGGCATTGCCGCCCGGCGGCATTGTGGGTGATCGCCGTGCTCTCCCATCGGATGGTCGGAATAGAAATGCCCGGAAAATTTGGAGATGCCAACCATGCGTCCGGCGGGTGACTCCGCCTGAGTCAAAAGCTGAAGTCCGACCGTTCCCTTTCCGTGTTCGGCCCTACCGCCATCGATGAACCGGCTGCCTTGTCTGCTAAGGGCCAGGAGGAGGGAAGCACATTGGCCTGGCCAGATAACGGGCGACGCCTGAGACATTGGTTTCAACTCAGATGGCAGCGCCGGCCAGCAAGAACGCGCCGCCAAGCGCGACCATCACAAGTCCAGGCCAATTCGATTTGATGCCGAAGCCGCTGCCCGGTCTTTCAGGCTCCAGCGTGTCTCGCCCGGAGCGAAGCCGCTTTCCACCGCTGAGTCGGCTTCGCCAGATGGGCTGAAATGCCATTTGGAGCACGCCGCCGAAAACAAGGAGCGCACCAAGCCATATTGGTCATGCTCGCCTCCTTTACCCGCCAACGCCGAGAGGTTGCTGGACCGAGAACCCCCGGTCCATTCAGCATCTGTCCGCTGCTCTCGGAATCAGACCGACATTGAAAGCCTCGTCTTCGGGCGTTCAATAAGTTCGTATGAACGCGGCTGCTTTCCTGCCATGATTCCAGAACAGCTCCGCAGATTGCGCAGACCGCGTCACCTGTATGCGGAAACTTCTCTTCGGTGCGTCTGTACTCAGCACCGCAAGTGCATTGCACAACTGTCACCATCCCGGTGATATGTGCTTCGGATCAGGAATTTCCAGCCGCAACTTTCCTTGTTCTTCGCGAGTTTGCGCCGGCGCTTAGAGAAGTCCGCTTGGGGTCAGCACCGGTCGTCACGGCCCTACCCGACAGTCGTCTGCTCCTTTCCCATAGCGGACTCTTGGGACTTAGTTGGGCGTCGGGCATTCCTGCAGCCTAAAGCCGGGCACTAGTTATCCGGAACCTTGAGAAGGTTATTAAGTTCAATAAACGCCGCGCTGGAAGCGTTCGCTGCTGCGTAAATTAGCCCAGTATTCAAGGAACACCTCCGTGCATCGATCGATCGCAATCGCTTTCGCGCTGACCTTCTCTTGCGTCGCCGCCACCGCATCGGCCGAGCAGTGCGAGGACAAGCTCCAGCAAGATAAATCTCAGCAGAATTCAGCCGATGAGGCTCAAGTGAGGGGCGATCTCAAGGCCGGTTCACAATGCGCCACTCCAGGCGACAAGGAAGAGTCAGCAAAGAAGAACGAAGACAGAGCCGCAAAGCTCAAGAGCGAAGGGAAGGTGGAAGACCACACCACCGCCGGTCAGGCACATACCAAGGAATAGAAGCCAACCGCGCTGCCGCGTGCAACCGCAATTTGTACGTCCGCAATGGGTTAAACTGAGAAGATCTCACGGTGAGCAAAACGAGTCCGTTATTGCCTTGAATGCCGACGTGCAAGCGGACATGAATTTCCGTCGCTGAGGGCCAGAAGGAGACCTTGTCGTCTCTCTTACCATAGGCGAAGTCCGGCTATCTGGTAGTCGCCTCATTGTTCCGGAACGCCTGCCTTGCTCAGCCCATCGACGATGTCGTCGTACTCACGACGAAACTGCGGACTGCTCGAACGCGCATAGCCGATTTTTCGAAACCACTGGATCGTGAAGTCTGGTCGGCCACGAGAAAGTCCTCCGTCTCCACGAAATTAGCCGGATCAGGCCACTGCCGCTCGCGGCAGCCGGTATCATCTCTTCGGTGCCCCCCAAACAACGCGCCGATGTCCTCCGCGCGGAGATCCACGGAGACGGTTCCGGGCCGATCGGATCGATTGCTAATGGCTTCAGAAGGATCTCTTCGTCGACTACGGAGCGGGAGCGCTGATCTTCGCTCTCTTTCACACGGCGTGGACCTCTCGTCAGCTGCGTTGCTAGACAATGCAACCTCAGATACCCCATGTTTTGAATTGCAGATGCGCGAATTTTTGGGGGCCGCCGGTAGCTATGGACGAAGGTCGGAAGGATCTGACTCACCCCTCCCCCGTCCATGCGCCTCAGATGCTAAGCGGGATTTGTCGACGGCACATGCCCCCTCAATTCTGCGGCGCGCTGCCACGAGACATTGGCAGTCAGTTCAGAAACTTCACGGCGAGACGCCGCGCATCACGCCATACAACCGAGCAATCAATATCCAAACCAGCACTTGGAACGCGCAGGCCGAAGGCTGCAGGCACGAAGGGCGCGTTATCGATCTGGACTATTGCAGAGGAATCCGTGAGGTGGCGGACCTTGCACCGCACAGGACTACCGTCGACCAAGATCTGCGCAGCATAGACATTACGTCGCCGCCCGTTCGCCACGTCTCGCCGCCTCCCCGCGCCCTAGCGCGCGGGAGATATTGGTTGGCGATTCCAGTCTCAAATGAGGCTAGACCATGGTTTCATTGCTAGGCCGCGAGCTTTGTCTCCAGTGCCGTCAACGCCTCCAGCGCATTGTCCTGTGCCGCGACGCCCTTGCGCTCACCGGCCTTGCCCGAGCCCCAGCCTTTCGTATCGGCTATCTGGCGTGCGGTCAGGCCGTCCAAGCTCGCTTCCAGCATTGCGAAGTGCTCACCAAGCTGGGCGGCAACCCACCGCTGCCGCGAATAGCGAGGTGCCGCTGATTGTCCGCCTGCCGCTACTCATCGGTACTTCGGCGCCCGCCCCTTGACCTGCCGGAATAACTCCGCAGCGTCGTGCCAACGGTTGTCGGAGCTCTTCCATTTCAGGATGCGCCCGCCTTCAACCTTGAGGTGGCGCCGGGCCGCCGCGTCAAGCTCTTGCGGCGCAATCGGTCCATAGCTGTCACGGGCTAAAAATAGCGTCCTTTGCGGCGATCCGTACTACCTCGTCTGGCGACGGCCGGATCTCCACGATCCGGTCAACTTGGGCATTGCCAACCTCGTTATCACTCGCCGGCATCCAGGCCGAAGGCGAGTGCGGCGCGGCGTAATCTTGCAAGAGCCGCAAATCAGAGCGCCTGCTGGCGCGAGCAAGGCGGGACTCGAGTGGGGTGCGATGCATGGATTATCTCTCGTAACGTGACGTACTGGGCCTTTTCGGCTCTTGGTGTGGCCTTGACGGCTGCACACGGGGAAAAAAGTTCGAAAACCTGCGGGATTTAGCGCGCGATTGTGCGGCCGGAAGTTGAGGCCCACGGTGGGAGAGATCGAGATGGCCCCTACCCCCGCCTTGTCATAGCCCTGCGCTTCCGCAGCAACTTTTCCGCCATCCGAGGCGCATACTGTCCCGCAAAGAGGGCGACTGAGCGCGGTGGGTTGCGGGGGTAGCCGGTGCGGATTCTAGCCATGCACGGCGGCTGCAAGGTCGGTGAAGTCGGCGACCTGAATGGGGCCGTTGTCGTTTGCTGGTTTATACAGGTGTTGTGCACCCTTGAAGGGTTTCGTTTTTTACCGCTTCAGCGGTCTTGGCGTGGCCGGCTGCCGGCTGCACACTTCCCCGTGTTTGGGTTTTGGTTCTGCACGCGTGAAAGTCCGCCTTGGGGCGCCAGGTCCCTGAGTGGACGGCGGGAGGGATCGAGGGACCCTGCCCTATGGCACGTCGTACCGTACAGCGTGCCCCCCAGAGAAATAGAGGGTACGTACGATTAGATTTTCTCCCAATGACGGGGGTGTGTAAAACACACACCCCGTCATAGTATTTGGTTTTATGTTTGTGCGTCCTGCACGGCGTACGCACACAAACTATTGTTTTATATAATGTTTTTATTAGTCCGTACCGTAGCGCCCGCGGGCAGGTACGGCCGACGTATGCTTCCGCCGGCCTGACGAAACGACGTTCGCAGCGCTCTGCCGTGCCGCGTTCTCAGCGTGCAGTACGCGCGCGGCTTCGGGGGCTGCTTGCTCGCCCTTTTTGGTAAGTGACCAAACACCAAGGTCATACTGTATCATCTGCGCCTTCTTGAGACGGTCCGTCACGGTCTGTGCCTTGCGCTTGGCTGCGTCGTCATCGCCCCACTTCAGGAATTCCGCCAAGTCGCGCAGGCTGCGTTTGCCATTGGCGCGAATAGCAATAAGCATCTCCTGGTCCTCTTTCATGGCAGCAGCCGCTCGCGCGGAAAGCTCGCCGTCACTTACAGTTCTCGCCATGACGGTGGGAATCTGCCTGCCACGACTATCCACAAGGGTCGGAACGCGGATCTCGGGAAGGTCGAACGTGATACGAGCAAATTCGGGGCCTCGGAATTTGCCCTGCCAATGAAGTTCGGATGTGCGCTCGCCCTTCTTTGCTAGAGCGAGATTGCCGTCCACCTCATTCAGGAACGCCCCGCCGCCACGCGGCAGAAGGTTGCCTTCGCTTGCATTCTTAATAGGGTGGCTCGCTGCGATGACGGCGGGTCTGCACTCCATACGCGTCAGGGAGCGAAGAAGTCGCGCGTAGGCCCCCATTTCCACGTTGCTATTCTCGTCGGTGCCGGGGAAGTAGGCTGCCGTGGTGTCGACGAATATCGTATCAACACCGCCAAGGGCGATGACGTCCTGCTCGATGCGTTCGGCGAACTCCGGGATCGAAAACACGCCCTCAATAAAGTGGACATCAACGTCGTCTGGATTCAGACCTGACTCGTGGCACAATCCAATCCAGCGCATCCGTACGTCATCCGGGTTTTCGCCCGCGAAATACAGAACCCGACCACGCTTAACACCTTGCCCGGATAACGGCTCACCTCGTGCGATACACGAAGTCATCAGTAGAGCTACGGCCGTCTTGCCGGCGCCGGTCTGCCCTGTAATCGAATAGAGGAATCCAGATTGAATAATGCCGTCTATCAAATAATCCGGCGGAACAAACCCGCGCACGAACTCCCCTGACGACATGATGCCGGGGAACGCGTCCCGGGTGTCCTCGTCATCGTCTACACCAACATTCCCGGCATCCCTTATCTTCAGCAGCGCCTCAGGGCTAACCGCGTGCGTGCCGTCGTCTGGCTCGCCAACGCGCTCCCTCAACCAATCCACCGCTTCGTGCGATTGCAGCCTTCGACACACTCCAACCAGATCGATCGGAGAATATCCGCGGTTGTTATCCGCATAATCGCAGATGCCCTCCGGTTGGATATTTAGAGCGCGCCCACGTTTCTTTGCCGTCGAACTATTCGACGGACGGAAACTCGCAACCGCGTGGTAGCCGGCGTGATATCGCTTCAGCTCTTCAAGACCCAGCTGGGGCACCCAAGCGTCAAGATAGTCATAGGCACGCTGGTTGAGTGCCGACCACGGATGGTCAGACCATGCGTGCACCGGCTTCTCATTGTCATTGGCTGGGGCTTTACTGCCGTGCTTTATGAGCGTCCCGTGTTCCGAAAGGTACGCCTCGGCGCTGGCGAGCATCGCGTCAATGTCATCGGCGTGGATCTCAGGAAGCTCGACGAACGGCGTTTCGGCCGGCGAACCGTTGAACCACTCGTAATTGCGGCCGGTTTCGGGATGTGTGCCGTAGGCCACGAATTGTTGCCCGGCGCCCAGCACCTCGACCTGGCATTTTTGGCCGTCGATCAAATACGCGCCGGTTGCTACCTTTCCGCGCGGACTGTCGCTGCGGAATACATAACAGCGCTTTGGTGCTTTCCCGATGCGATACGGCGCGGCTGCGAGACCCGGAAGTTTCGCGACCATTGCAAGAATGGCATCTGATGTTGCTTGGTCTGGCGTATCGACGTCTATAGCGACGACAGAGCCAGTAAGAACGCCGGTGTTATGACCGTGCGGGTACAACCGCGCCAGGCCCTCCATCTGCTCCGCTGACCACTTTGAGTTTGACCAGCCCAGGCCACAGGCCTTCTTCCCACTGCAGGGAACGACTCGGTATCCCTGCGCGATTAGGCCGCGGCGCAGATGTACGATGGCCTCGGTGGGGTCAGTGGAAGTCTTAGCTGCGGTTTGCATCGGTCGGAAGCTCCAAGAGTTTCGCAAGGGCAAGATCAGAAATCGCGCGGTTGAACTGCTCGCCAAAAGCGGCAGTTCGCTCGCTGAAGGCATTGGGCGCAACGGTCCAGGACCTCTCACCTGGGCGCTGCCGCAGAGCGAGGTTGTAGAGTTTGAGGTGGTCGTTCAGTTCGAGATCAAAACGCGCGAGCGTCGTCGAGCCCGGAGGTGCCGGGCGGATGCTGATTATTCGGAATGTGGAATCCCCTAAATCGGGGTTGCGCCTTTGGCGCGGTGCACCTGGCTAAAGCGCCAGTCGTGCTAGGCGGCTTTGGTGCCGCTCTCTTTGCTGTTGTCGTTAGCTACGGTGCAGGACCGCGCCCATTCGTCGAGCGCCTCGGTTGAATAAACGACTGCCTTGCCGAAACGCATGAACTCAGGACCGTTGGTCCCGTAGCAGCGAGCTTTATCCAGAAAAGATTTTGAGACGCCGAGATATTCGGCTGCTTCCCGAACCCTGATATTCGCCATGGTTGCCCTCCCGTGGTTGGCATTGCATTCACAGGAGTAGTGCGCGTCCAACGACGGGATACTAAAAAAGGCGACGGAAAATATTTTTGGGATGGGGGCGTGGTTCTTGGGCCGTTGGCTACATATTGGCTAAAAATCTTATAGCCAGCTCTTGAGACTTCCCGCTAAGTCTTTGATTTTATTGGTCGGAGCGAGAGGATTTGAACCTCCGACCCCTAGTCTCCCAGACTAGTGCGCTAACCGGGCTGCGCCACGCTCCGAACGTCGTTCCATTAGCTAGGATCGCCGCTTTGCGCAAGGCGAGGTCACAGCATTTTGGCGTCCGTGCCCACAGCGCCGGAACTGCCGGCAAAGCTCGCGAAAAGCGCCCCTAGCCGTCCTTCAGCGCCTGATCCAGCATCTCCCGGCACGCGACAAGGTCGGCGAGCACCCGCCCAAGCCGCTCCCGGTCGATGGCGCTGGGCCCGGCTGGTGCGGCGGGGGTGCCGCCCTTGCGGAAGGTGGTGAGGATGTCCTCGTCGTCGACCTCGGTGAAGCGGAAGTCGATGCCTTCCTCCTCGTCGCCCTGGTAGTCGTCTTCGTCGGCATCCGTGACGCCCTTGATGGGCGCCTCGTCGTCGTCGTCGGGCTCCATCAGGCTGGCGCCGATGGCATCCTCAATGGCCCCGAACGAGACCGCGGCCGCGCCGTCGGCGAGGCCCTGCACCGACTTGACGCCGTGCTCCTTGAGGATCCGCTGCACCCCGCGGATGGTGTAGCCCTCCCCGTAGAGCAGGCGGCGGATGCCCTTGAGCAGGTCGACGTCGTCGGGGCGGTAATAGCGGCGGCCGCCGCTGCGCTTCATCGGCTTGATCTGGGAGAATCGGGTCTCCCAGAACCGCAGCACGTGCTGCGGAATGTCGAGTTCCTGCGCTACTTCGCTGATGGTTCGGAACGCATCCGGCGCCTTGTCCAAATGCCAAATCCTTCGCGCAGGCGGTTACGCCTCGGGTTGAGCCTTGCTGGCGTCGCCATTGCCGCGATGCTGGGTGTTGATCCGCTGCTTCAGGATGGCCGACGGCTTGAACACCATGACGCGGCGCGGCGAGATCGGCACCTCGGTGCCGGTCTTCGGGTTACGGCCGATACGCTGACCCTTCTTGCGGACCATGAAGGAGCCGAAAGAGGACAATTTCACCGTCTCGCCCTTCTCCAGGCAGTCGGTGATCTCCTTCAGGACGAGTTCCACGAAGGCGGACGATTCCGTGCGCGACAGGCCCACCTTCTGGTAGACGGCCTCGCAGAGATCAACACGCGTTACGGTTTTGCTTTGGTCGGTCATCGCCCTGCCCCACATCACGGCGAACAATTGTTGTCTGAAATTATGAGGTTACGATACGCCGGTCAACAGCGCTCATCAATGCAGGCGCATCGATAATGGCTAATTCCGGCAAAATTTTATCGAATGTGGCGCTACCAGCGCACCAGCGCGGAGCCCCAGGTGAACCCGCCGCCCATCGCCTCCAGCAAAACCAGGTCGCCGCGCTTGATGCGGCCGTCCTTGCGCGCCACCGACAGCGCCAGCGGGATCGAGGCCGCCGAGGTGTTGCCGTGGCGGTCCACCGTCAGCACCACCTTCTCCGGCGCGATGTGGAGCTTGTGGGCGGAGGCGTCGATGATTCGCTTGTTGGCCTGGTGCGGCACAAACCAGTCGATGCTGTCGGCATTGAGCCCGGTGGTCTGGAAGGCGTCGACGATCACGTCGGTGATCATGCCGACCGCGTGCTTGAAGACCTCGCGGCCCTCCATGCGCAGATGGCCGACGGTCTGGGTCGAGGACGGACCGCCGTCGACGAACAGCTTTGCCTTGTGGCGGCCGTCGGAGCGCAGGTGAGTGGTCACGACGCCCCGGTCGGTCGCGGCGTTGCCCGGCTGCTCCTGTGCCTCCAGCACCACCGCGCCGGCACCGTCACCGAACAGCACGCAGGTGCCGCGATCGTTCCAGTCGAGGATGCGCGAGAAGGTCTCGGCGCCGATCACCAGCGCGCGCTTGAAGGCGCCGGTGCGCAGGAAATTGTCGGCGGTGGCGAGCGCGAACACGAAGCCCGAGCACACCGCCTGGAGATCGAACGCCGCGCCATGGTTGATGCCGAGCGCGTGCTGCACCGCGACCGCGGTTGCGGGGAAGGTGTTGTCAGGCGTCGAGGTCGCCAGCACGATCAGCTCGATCGACTGCGCGTCCACGCCGGCGTCGCTGAGCGCAGCCTGCGCCGCCTTGATCGCCAGATGCGAGGTGAACTCGCCCTCGGCCGCGATATGCCGCTCGCGAATGCCGGTGCGCTGCACGATCCATTCGTCGGACGTATCGATGCGCGCCGCCAGCTGGGCGTTGGTCACCACCTGCTCCGGCAAATAAGAGCCGCAGCCCAGCACGACCGAACGAATTTGAGTCACGAAACAGCCTCCTGCGCGGTCTGCACGGAACTAAGTGCACCACCCTCGCGGTTGAGCATCTGATTGATCTTGTTCAGGAGATCGTAGTGAGCCATCTCATAGCCAACATCGATCGCATAGGCAAAGCCTTCGGAGCTGATTCCACCATGGCTCTTGACCACGATGCCGTTCAATCCAAGGAACACGCCGCCGTTGGACTTGTTCGGGTCCATCTTGTCCCGCAGGGCCTTGAAGGCGCTGCGCGCCAAGAGGTAGCCGAGCTTGGACAGCCAGCTCCGCTGCATCTCGTTGCGGAGTAATTCCGCCATCTGCCGTGCGGTTCCCTCGGCGGCCTTGAGCGCGATATTGCCGCTGAAGCCTTCGGTGACGATGACGTCGGCCAGCCCCTTGCCGATGCCGTCGCCCTCGACGAAGCCGAGATAATCGAGCTCCGGCAGGTTCACCGCACGCAGCCTGTCCCCGGCCTCGCGGATCTCCTCGTGCCCCTTGATCTCCTCGGTCCCGATATTGAGCAGGCCGACCGTGGGCCGGGGCTTGTCGAACAGGACGCTCGCCATCGCGGCGCCCATGACGGCGAGCGACACCAGATGGTGTGCGTCGCCACCGATGGCGGCACCGAGGTCGAGCACGACCGATTCGCCGCGCTTGGTCGGCCATACCCCGGCAATCGCCGGGCGGTCGATGCCCGGCAGCGTGCGCAGGTGGAAGCGCGACATCGCCATCAGCGCGCCGGTATTCCCGGCGGAGATCACGACATCCGCCTCGCCCTTCTTCACCGCGTCGATGGCGAGCCACATCGAGGAGGTCTTGCGGCCGCGCCGCAGCGCCTGGCTCGGCTTATCGTGCATGGCGACGGCGACGTCGGTATGGATGATCTTCGAAGCGGCCTTGAGGGCGGGATGCTTCTCGAGCTCGGGCTCGATCTTGGCGCGGTCCCCGACCAGCAGGAATTCGATCTCGCGATGCCTGTGAAGCGAGATGGCGGCGCCTGGAATGACCACGGCGGCGCCGACGTCGCCCCCCATGGCGTCAAGCGCGATGCGAACCTTGCTTGGCATAAAAGTCCTGGAAACCTGGTCTGGTGCGGTCTTGAACGAGCTGTGCCGCAAAATGGGTCCGCCATGGACATGGCGACCGGTCAGGCGCCACGCGGCGCCCGGACCGGGGCGCGACAATAGCGTTTTGTTATCCCGAAACAACCTCTTGCCCCCAGCCTTTTGCATTCGGGGCGACCCGCGGGCGGCGGCGAAAATTCACAATAAGCGCATTGAAATCAAACAGATATAAGCTCCTTTCAAAGCATCCGGACAAGCGGCTCACGCACCCCGCAAAGCGATCCTCACCGGGAATGCCCAGCTATTTGCCCTTCTTCTTGTCCTGGAGCGCCTTCAGCGCCGCGAACGGATGGTCCTCGGGGTCCAGCGCGGTGACCTCGGCCTCGAACTTGACGCCCGGCTTGCGCGGATAGGGATCGACCGCCAGGAACAGCGCATCGGTGGCAATCCGGCCGAGATCGATGATGCCGTTCACGATTGCCTCCGGCGGATCGATCACCTCCGGCGGCTCCGCGTCGTCCTGCCCCTCCTCGATCAGGTCGGCCATCTTCCGAACCTCGGCTTCGGGGGCGAACACCAGATCGACGTCCTCCTCGATCTCGCTCTCGATCGGATCGAGGGTGACGACGCAGATCTGGCCGATCCGGGCACGGACGTGCCCCGTAACCTGGATCCGGCCGCCGCTCTTGGGCACGACGTCGAAAGCAGCCTGGGCGGAGAGCACCTCCCGCAAGCCGCCGACCTCGGCGATGGCCTCCAGCTCGGCGGCTGAAGCCTCGAGCTTGCGGTGCAGGCCGGTGTCGGGGATCTGCGCGACGATGACGGGGGACCGCCAGGGATCGGGTCTGGATTCGGCGTTCGGTCGGCTCATCGCGTGATGTCCTCAGTGAGCGCTGGGGGATACTTGAAAGGCGCGCGCAGCAGCGTGGCCTCGTCGGTCCGGCCGAGATCGGCCTCGGTGGCCCGGGCGTAGGCCGCGAGCCGCCGCGCCTGGTCCATGCCGGTCCCATTCAGGATATTCTTGCAGATGGCGGCTGCCAGCGCCTCGCCGCCACCTTCGATGGCTTGGTCATAGGCCTGGACGCGGCCATAAAACGCCTCGCCGAAGGCCCGCATCCGCTTCGGCACGGTCTGGTCGCCTATCCCCATCTCGCGCAGATTGTCGTCCATGTCCTCACAGAAGCGGTCGAACAGCGCCTGCGACAGCTCCGTGGCGCCCTGGCCCTGGTTGGCGCCTTGGTTGACGCTCTGGACCGTGCGCAGGCGTCGCAGCAGCAGCCAGAGATGCAGCAGCAACAGGTCGAAACGCCCGTTAACCGTATCGGGCACGCCCAAGTCGCGGTAAAATATGGGTTCTCGCGCCTGCGTCACGATCATGCCATAGATGGCTTCAATGGTGCCGCGCGGGGCTTGCCGGGGTTTCCTGAAGTGATTGAACGGCCAAACCATTGTGGGTTCCGCAAGCGGGCGTGCGCGTGTTGCAATTGCAGTCTCCGCCCGGTACTTCAGCGCCTCGCGCGACGCAAGGGGACGGAATCAGTTCCACGATGACGATAACGAACCAGACCAGCCTGCGCGCCAACAAGCCGCGCGGCCTTCATGCACGCTGGCGCGGTTTGCGCATGCTCGCGGCCGTCGCCCTGGTCGGCGCCGCCCTTGCCGGCTGCACCGGCGAGCAGTTCCAGAAGGGTTACATCCTGCCGCCCGGCGCGCTGGAGCAGATTCCGATCGGCGCGAGCCAGGACCAAGTGCTGATCGTGATGGGCACGCCCTCCACGGTCGCAACCCTCGACGGCGAGGTGTTTTACTACATCTCGCAGCGCTCGGAGCGGATGGTCGCCTTCATGAACCAGAAGGTGGTCGACCAGCGCGTCATCGCGGTCTATTTCGACAAGAATCGGCGCGTGCGCCGGCTGGCGAATTACGGCCTTCAGGACGGCAAAATCTTCGACTTCATCAGCCGGACCACGGCGACGTCGGGTCAGGAGATGAACTACCTCACGCCGCTGTTCAAGCTGCTCAGCTTTAACTGAGTCTTCAGCCTGCGGCGTCGTGCCGCCCTCCGCGCGGCGCTTGCCGTCGCGTGCGGCTTGCCGTTGCGCGCCCGGTTCCATACGCTCCCTGCAAAACAAGAAGCAGGGAGTGGATTCGTGCCCAAGACTTTGTTGTCCCGCCGTCGCGTGCTCGCCGGTGCTGCCGGCCTCTCCGCCGCAGCAATCCTGCCGCGGTCGAGCCTGGCGGACTGGAAACCCACGGAAAACGTCCGCATCATCGTGCCGGCTGCGGCCGGTGGCTCGACCGATGTCATGGGCCGGCTCCTGGCCGCACATCTGCAGACCGCCTGGGGCCAGTCGGCGGTCGTGGAGAACCGCTCCGGCGGCGGCGGTACGATCGGCACGGCCGAGGCCGTCCGCGCCAAGCCTGACGGCCACACCATCCTGATCGGCAACCCCGGGCCGAACGCGATCGCCTACAGCATCTTCAAGAACCTCACCTACAAGCCGGACCAGCTCCAGCCGGTCTCCAACATGATCCGGATCCCGAACATCGTCTCGGCGCATCCGAAGACCGGCATCAAGTCGGTCGCCGAGCTGATCGCATATCTGAAGACCAACCCGGACAAGCTCAGCTACGCCTCGTCCGGCGTCGGCCAGAGCCCTCACCTCACCGGCGCCTGGTTTCTCCAGCTCACCGGACTGAAGATGACGCATATCCCGTTCCGCGGCGCGGGCCCCGCGCTCCAGGCCGCGCTGGCCGGCGACATCCAGATCCTGTTCGACAATCTCTATCCGAGCCTGCCGCAGGTGCAGAACGGCACCCTCACCGGCCTCTGCGTCACCACGACCGACCGTAGCGACCTCGCGCCGAACCTGCCGACCATGCGCGAGAGCGCGCCGGAGCTGGCCAATTTCGACGTGTCGTCGTGGTTCTCGGTGTTCCTGCCGAAGGGCGTGCAGCCCGCCGTGCTGGAAGCGCTCAATCTTCAGGTCAAGGCGATGCTGGAGCGCGACGACATCAAGAAGAACATCTCCGCCATGGGCGCCCGCGCCGATTACGGCTCGCCGCAGCAGTTCGCCGACTTCGTGGACGCCGAGACGAAGAAGTTCGCCGGCATCATCCAGAAGGAAGGGCTGCAGATGGACGTGCAGTAGGCACCACATCCGTCATTGCGAGCGCAGCGAAGCAATCCAGACTTTCGCCGCGGGAAGATTCTGGATTGCTTCGCTACGCTCGCAATGACGTGGTGAGAGGCTCCGGCCCACCAAAACAAAAACCCCGCGGCTCGCGCCGCGGGGTTTTGTCTTGTGTCGCTTGCGCCGCTCAGTGCGCGAGGATCGCCAGCAGCAGCAAGGCCACGATGTTGGTGATCTTGATCATCGGGTTCACCGCCGGTCCCGCCGTATCCTTGTAGGGATCGCCGACGGTGTCGCCGGTCACGGCCGACTTGTGGGCATCACTGCCCTTGCCGCCGAAGTGACCGTCCTCGATGTACTTCTTGGCGTTGTCCCAGGCGCCGCCGCCCGAGGTCATGGAGATCGCGACGAACAGGCCCGTCACGATCACGCCGAGCAACATCGCGCCCACCGCGGAGAACGCAGCCGACTTGCCGGCCGGGCCGCCACCCGCGATCGCATAGATCACGAAGTAGACGAAGATCGGCGACAGCACCGGCAGCAGCGAGGGGATGATCATCTCCTTGATCGCCGCCTTGGTCAGCAGGTCGACCGCCTTGCCGTAATCCGGCTTGTCGGTGCCCTGCATGATGCCCGGCTTTTCGCGGAACTGCCGGCGCACCTCCTCGACGATCGCGCTTGCCGCGCGACCGACCGCAGTCATGCCCATCGCGCCGAACAGATACGGCAAGAGGCCTCCGAACAGCAGGCCGACAACCACGTAGGGGTTGTTGAGCGAGAAGTCCGGATTGACGCCGGCGAAGTACGGATGGTGCGCGGAGTCCGCAACGAAGAACTTGAGGTCCTGGTTGTAGGCCGCGAACAGCACGAGGGCACCGAGACCGGCGGAACCGATCGCGTAGCCCTTCGTCACCGCCTTGGTGGTGTTGCCGACCGCATCGAGCGCGTCGGTCGACTTGCGCACCTCCTTCGGCAGGCCCGCCATCTCGGCGATGCCGCCGGCGTTGTCGGTGACCGGGCCGAAGGCGTCGAGGGCGACGACCATGCCGGCCAGCGCCAGCATGGTGGCCGTCGCGATCGCGATGCCGAACAGGCCCGCCAGGCTGTAGGTGACCAGGATGCCGGCGATGATGACGATCGCGGGCAGCGCGGTCGCTTCCATCGAGACGGCGAGACCCTGGATCACGTTGGTGCCGTGACCGGTCACCGACGCCTGGGCGATCGACTTCACCGGACGATAGTCGGTGCCGGTGTAGTATTCGGTGATCCAGATGATCAGCGCGGTGACGACGAGGCCGACGATGCCGCATTGGAACAGCGACATGCCGGTGTAGTCGACGCCGTCGAGCTTGCCGAAGCCGATCAGATAGTAGATCACGCCGGCGATGCCGATCAGCGACAGGATGCCGGTTGCGATCAGGCCCTTGTAGAGCGCGCCCATGATCGACTGGCTCGGCCCGAGCTTCACGAAGAAGGTGCCGATGATCGAGGTGATGATGCAGATGCCGCCGATGGCGAGCGGCAGCGTCATCATGTTCATGAGGATCGGCGTCTTGGCGAAGAAGATCGCCGCGAGCACCATGGTGGCGACCGCAGTCACCGCATAGGTCTCGAACAGGTCGGCAGCCATGCCGGCGCAGTCGCCCACGTTGTCACCGACATTGTCGGCAATGGTGGCCGGGTTGCGCGGATCGTCCTCGGGGATGCCGGCCTCGACCTTGCCGACGAGGTCGCCGCCGACGTCCGCACCCTTGGTGAAGATGCCGCCGCCGAGACGGGCGAAGATCGAGATCAGCGAGGCACCGAAGCCGAGCGCCACCAGGGCGTCGACCACGAGACGGCTATCAGGCGCCAGTTTCAGCGAGTGCACCAGGAAGCCGAAATAGAGGGTCACGCCGAGCAGCGCGAGACCCGCCACCAGCATGCCCGTGATGGCGCCTGCCTTGAAGGCGAGCTCGAGGCCGCCGGCAAGCGACGTGGTCGCTGCCTGGGCGGTGCGCACATTGGCGCGAACCGAGACGTTCATGCCGATGAAGCCGGCCGCCCCCGACAGGACGGCGCCGATCAAGAAGCCGATGCCGACGTAGAGACCAAGGAAATAGACAAGCAGGACGAAGATGACGACGCCGACAATACCGATCGTCGTATACTGGCGCCGCAGATACGCCTGTGCGCCTTCAGCGACTGCGCCTGCAATTTCCTGCATGCGCGGTGACCCCGCATCCGCACTCAACACCGAAGACGTCGCCCAGATCGCGTAGACGATGGAAAGCACTCCGCAGAGCACTATCAACCATAATGCTGTCATGTGATTTTTGCCTCAGATCCTTGATGTACGTACCCCCGGCGCCTTTTGTTTTTCCGTCATGCGGTGGGCGCCCTTATTTGAACAGGGCCGCCCCTTGCACGAAGGTGTGGCCCTGGTCGGTCACAAGCTTGCCAAAATCAAATTGAGGGTGCAACGCCGGATGAGGCCGAAAAAGCCGATCTCGGCAAGTATTTAGACCTAATCCCGAGCGCTTGGCCGCCGGCCTGGCGCAGCACCGGGAGGCGACCTCAGAACCGGGCGAGGCTTGGCCTGGGCCACGCCTAGGCCATCGCCCTCACGGGATGGCGAGAGGCTGACGCCATTTCCAGGGTCTGCCCGTCGGCTGTTGTACGCCGGTTGAAGATCTTGACCTCGTAGACGCCGCCATTCGGGCCGACCTCGTGCGTCACCGAAACGACCTGCTCGCGTGTGAGGCTGCCGAGCTGCACATCCTGGTCGGGCAGGATGAGCGTCGCCAGCTCATTGACGAACACCACCACGAGATGGCCTTTCGGCATGTTGCTCTTCGACAACAAGCGCAACTGGCCGTGATAAGGCTGCCGCGTCCAGGCCGATGGCACGCCGGGATCGACCACGACCTGGATGTTGTTGGTCTCGGGGTGCAAAGTGAGCACCATCTTCGACTGATCGGGCTTCCATTGCATGGACATCGTCGGCTCGGTTTTCCAGAGACAATTGAACGCCGCGCACTCGCTCGGCAGTTTGTCGTGGATCGTGCAGCCTCGGCCGGGCTTGCAATGCGAGCACCACTTGCCGGCGGCCTTGCCGAGCTCGACCACGTTGTAAACCTTGCAGCAGAGCGTGCAGCTTCCGCACTCCCTCCCGGGAACAATCTGCGCCTCGCTCAAACCCGCAACGGCCGCCGTCATAGAATCAAATCCATTGGCTGCATTCGCACCAACGGTTCGGATACATCTACTTGCTTTCGTCGGGGTTGCGGCAAGCGGCGACCGGCAAATCCGGATAGATCGGGCTCGAGGCGAGTCGAATTCAGAAGTGGCTGTAGGACAGGCGCTTCAAGGCCAGTTCCTGGCCCTGACCGTCCAAAAAGCGCGGCCGTTCGCGGCCCGCGACGATCGTGCCGATCGCCGTGACGGCCACGCCCGCCGCCTGCCCCGCGGCAATCAGCGCCTCACTTTGCGCCGGCGGCACCGTGCACAGCACCTCGTAGTCGTCGCCCCCGGCGAGCAGCGTCTCAACGCAAATAGCGTTGCGCGCGATCAGGCCGGCCGCAGCAGCCGAGAGCGGCACGTTCGCGACGTCAACCGTGGCCGAGACGCCCGACGCTGCACAGAGTTTCGCCAGATCGCCGGCGAGCCCGTCGGAGACATCCATCGCGGCCGTCGCGTGGTCGCGCACGGCCTGCGCCAGCACATTGCGCGGCTGCGGGATGCGATAGCGCGAGACCAGCATTTCCCTCGCTTGCGGTTCGGACGCGAGCGCCCCGGCTGCGGCGCCGCCTGTGAGCAGGTCGAGGCCGAGCGCGGCATCGCCGATCGTTCCCGTCACCAGGATGCGGTCGCCCGGCCGCGCGCCGGTACGGCCGACCATCCGCCCCTTCGGCACGCGGCCGAAGGCGGTGATCGAGATCATCTGCGGCCCCGGCGTCGACACCGTGTCGCCGCCGAGCAGCGGGCACACGAAGGTCCTGCTGTCCTCGCCGAGCGCGTCCGCGAACGGCCTGAGCCAGGCATCCTCCCGGCTGCGCAGCGCCAGCGTCAGCACGAAGCCGGCGGGCGCCGCGCCCTTGGCGGCGAGATCGGACAGGTTCACCCGCAGCGCCTTGCGCGCGATGGTGTCGGGCGGATCGGTTGCAAGATAATGCACGCCCTCGACGACGGCATCGGTGGTGACCACGATGTCGTCGCCGGACGGGGACAACACCGCGGCATCATCGACCAGCCCGAACGCACCGGGGTCAGTCGCCAGCGGCTTGAAATAGCGCGCGATGAGGGAGTCTTCGGCGGAGGGGTTTTGAGAGTCTGCCATCGGCCTTAGCCACACCCAATGCTGTCATCGCCCGGCTTGACCGGGCGATCCAGTACGCCGAGACGGCAGTGATGAATTACGACCGCCGCGGCGTACTGGATCACCCGCCTTCGCGGGTGATGACAGCGGAGTATGGGGCAGCCGCATCGCATCTCTTCACCGCCCTCGTGGATAACTACCCCCGCCCGAACTCATCGCCGCGGAACTGGCGGCCGATCTGGTCGAGCACGGCGTTGACCATGCCGGTCTCCTCGCGGTCGACGAAGGCATTCGCAACGTCGACATATTCTGACACGACGACGCGGCCCGGCACGTCCTTGCGATGCTGGAGCTCATAGGCCCCTGCCCGCAGCACCGCGCGCAGGATGGCCTCGATCCGCTTCAGCGGCCAGCCCTTCGACAGCGCCTCGTCGATCAGGGGATCGAGCATCTTCTGGTCGCGCACGACGCCGGAGACCACGTCGCGAAAGAAGGCGGCTTCCGCCGGCAGATAGGTATCGCCCTCGACCTCGTTGCCGAGCCAGTGGCTCTCGAACTCCGCAAAGATGTCGTTGATGCCGGCGCCGGCGATGTCCATCTGATATAGGGCCTGGACGGCCGCGAGCCGCGCCGCACCGCGCCGGTTCGCTTTCTTCTCGGTGCCAGCCGGCGGCTTTTTGCTGTGATCGGCCATGATCAAGCCCGCGCCAGCCGGCGCTTGATGCGCAGCATCGCAAGCGCGGCGCGCGCGGCATCGCCGCCCTTGTTGAGCTCGCTGGCGCGCGCCCGCGCCCAAGCCTGCGCCTCGGTGTTGACGGTGAGGATGCCGTTGCCCAGCGGCAGCTTTCGCGAAACCGCAAGATCCATCAGCGCGCGCGAGGATTCCTGCGAGACGATCTCGAAGTGGATTGTGTCGCCGCGGATCACGCAGCCGAGCGCGATCACCGCGTCATAGGGCTTGCCGTTCGCCGCAGCGGCATCGATCGCGATGGCGACCGCCGCCGGGATTTCCAGCGCGCCGGGAACCGTGATGACGTCATGCGTCAGACCGGCTGCCTTCAGCTCGGTCACCGCGCCGTCCAGAAGCGCATCCTGGAGATCGTCATAGAACCGCGCCTCGACAATCAGCGCGCGTGCGCCGGAAATGTCGGTCTGGTCCTTCAGGGGTGCGCGTCGCGCGTCTGCCATCGTCTAAATCCGTTCTACAGAGGTCGGCGCTATGTAGTCGCCGGACGCATGTAAGCCAAGTTCAAAGACACTGTCATTCCGGGGCGATGCGAAGCATCTAGCCCGGAATCTCGAGATTCCCCGGTGCGCAATTGCGCACCTGTGGTCTGGTCCATCGGACCATCCCGGAATAACGGCTCCGCCGTCACTTCATTTCCGTCAGCCGCGCTGCATAGCGGGCCATCAGGTCGACCTCGATATTGACCTCGGCGCCCGCTTTCCAGCCGCCGATCGTCGTGACCGTCAGGGTATGCGGAATGATCAGCACCGAAAAGGTCACGTCTCTCACCGTATTGACCGTCAGCGACACGCCGTCGAGCGTGATCGAGCCCTTGGTGGCGATGAAGCGCGCGAGCTCCCGCGTGGTCGAGAGCTCGAACCGCGCCATATCAGGCAGGTCCTCGCGACTGACGAGGGTGGCGACACCGTCGGCATGGCCGGCGACGATATGGCCGCCGAGTTCGTCGCCGATCTTGAGCGCGCGCTCGAGATTGAGCCTCGTGCCGACCTTCCAGTGCTTTGCAGTTGTCAGCGCCAGCGTCTCGGCGGCGGCATCGACGTCGAACCAGGTTCTGCCGCCTTCGACGCCGGAAGCAACCACCGTCAGGCAGACGCCGTTGCAGGCGATCGAGGCGCCGTCGGCGATGGTGGTCTGATCGTAGCGGCAAGCGATGCGCAGCCTGTGCAACTGGCCCTGCGCTGTCGGCGTGAAGCCGACGATCTCGCCGATATCGGTGACAATGCCAGTGAACATTACGCGCGCTCGTAGATGGTGAGAGTATCCTTGCCGAATGTCTCGCTAGCATGAACCTTATAGGCCTGCGACTGCGTGATTTTCGACAGGGGCAATGCATCGAGCGCATCGACGCCGCCCGGGCCGACCCCTTCCGCTCCGCGGAACAGCCAGATCTCGTCGGCGAGGTCGGCCGCGACGAAGGACGCCGCGACACGGCTGCCGCCCTCGACCATCAGCCGTGTGATGCCTTTCTCCGCCAGCACATGCAGCACGGCCGAAAGATCAAGCCCGGAAGCGTTTCCCGGCGGTACGCGGATGATCTGAGCGCCTGCCGCTCCGAGCCGCGTGGCGGCGGCGGCTTCCGCAAGCTCCGAGCCGATCACCCAGAGCGGCGTCTCCCGCGCGGAACGACCAAGCTGGCTCGCGGCCGGAATGCGCAGATTCTGGTCGAGCACGACGCGTATGGGAGAACGCGCTTCCATGCCCGGCAGGCGACAGTTGAGCTGCGGATCATCCGCCAGCACCGTGCCGATGCCGACCAGGATGGCGTCGCTCTGGGCGCGGAGCAGATGCACGCGATTGCGCACGGCCTCGCCCGTGATTGCAAGCGGCTTGCCGCCAGCCGCACCGATCTTACCGTCAGGCGAGACCGCGAGCTTCAGGATCACATGCGGGCGCTCGTCACGGATGCGGCGAAAATGCCCGGCATGGTCGAACGCGGCCTCCGCCGCGCACAGACCCACATCCACCGTGATGCCGGCGGCGCGCAAGCGCGCATGACCCTGGCCCGCGACTTCCGGATTGGGATCCTCGATCGCCGCGACCACCCGCGTGATGCCGGCGGCAATCACCGCGTCTGCGCAAGGCGGCGACTTGCCGAAATGCGAGCACGGCTCCAGCGTGACATAGAGCGTAGCGCCTCGCGCGGCCTCGCCGGCCCGGCGCAGCGCTTCGGGCTCGCCATGCGGTCGCCCGCCTGGCTGCGTCCAGCCACGGCCGATGATGAGCCCGTCTTTCACGATGACAGCGCCCACGGCAGGATTGGGCCAGGTGCGCCCCTGCCCGCGCTTGCCCAGCGCCAGCGCCAGCTGCATGAAGCGGCGATCGGCGTCCTTGGACTCGCGGGCCTTCTGCGCGAACTGATCCTCCAGGATCCGAAAGATCATTTGCGGATCGCGGCGAGCCGCGCTTCCTCCTCACCGGAGAGCTCGCCGAGCACGTCGGCGAAATCCTTGGCCTCGCGGAAATTGCGATAGACCGAGGCAAAGCGCACATAGGCGACGTCGTCGAGCGTGCGCAGATGCTCCATCACGGTCTCGCCGATCACCTCGGAGGAGATCTCGGCCTCGCCACCGGTCTCGAGCTCGCGGACGATGGTGGAGACCATCTTCTCGACCCGCTCCGGCTCGACCTGTCGCTTGCGCAAGGAGATCGACACCGAGCGCATCAGCTTGTCGCGGTCGAACGGCACGCGGCGGCCGTTGCGCTTGATCACCGTGAGCTCGCGCAACTGCACACGCTCGAAAGTGGTGAAGCGGAAATTGCAGGCGACGCACACGCGCCGCCTGCGGATCACGGAAGAGTCCTCGGTCGGACGCGAGTCCTTTACCTGCGTATCGAGACTGTTGCAGTTCGGGCAGCGCATCCGTGTACCTTGACCTTACTGATAGATCGGGAACCGATCGGTGAGCGCCTTGACCCGCTCCTTGATCGCGGCTTCGACCAGCGGCGCCTTGCCGTCGTCGGACTGCGCGATCGCGTTCAGGACCTCGGCGATCATGCCGCCGACCTGCTGGAATTCGGCGACGCCGAAACCGCGGGTCGTCGCCGCCGGGGTGCCGAGACGCAGGCCCGAGGTAACGAAGGGCTTTTCGGGGTCGAACGGAATGCCGTTCTTGTTGCAGGTGATGGCGGCGCGGACCAGCGCCTTCTCCGAGACGTTGCCCTTCAGGCCCTTCGGCCTGAGGTCGACCAGCATCAGATGGTTATCGGTGCCGCCGGAGACAATATCGAACCCGTGGCTCTTCATCGCCTCGGCCAGCGCCTTGGCGTTCTCGACGACGTTCTTCGCATAGATCTTGAAGTCCGGACGCAGCGCCTCGCCGAAGGCGACCGCCTTCGCCGCGATTACATGCATCAGGGGCCCACCCTGCAGGCCCGGGAAGATCGCCGAGTTGAGCTTCTTGGCGAGCGCCTCGTCGTTCGAGAGGATCAGGCCACCGCGCGGACCGCGCAGCGACTTGTGCGTGGTGGTGGTGGTGACGTGGGCATACGGCACGGGCGAGGCATGCACGCCGCCGGCGACGAGACCGGCGAAGTGCGCCATGTCGACCAGGAGGTACGCGCCGACGCTGTCCGCGATCTCGCGGAAACGCTTGAAGTCCCAGGCGCGCGAATAGGCCGAGCCGCCGGCGACGATCAGCTTGGGCTTGACCTCTTCGGCCTGCTTGGCGACCGCGTCCATGTCGATGATCTGGTCCTCGCGGCGCACGGTGTAGTGCGCGGCCTTGAACCACTTGCCGCTCATGTTGACGGGCGAGCCGTGGGTGAGATGGCCGCCGGCCGCGAGGTCGAGGCCCATGAAGGTGTCGCCGGGCTGCAGCAGCGCCAGGAACACCGCCTGGTTCATCTGGCTGCCGGAGTTCGGCTGCACGTTGGCGAAGTTGGCGCCGAACAGCTTCTTGGCGCGATCGATCGCGAGGTTCTCGGCGACGTCGACCCACTCACAACCGCCATAGTAGCGCGCGCCCGGATAACCCTCTGCGTACTTGTTGGTCATCACCGAACCCTGCGCTTCCAGCACGGCACGGCTGACGATGTTCTCGGAGGCGATCAGCTCGACCTCATGGCGCTGCCGGCCGAGCTCGCCCTTGATGGCGGCGGCGATTTCCGGGTCGGCCTGGTCGAGCGAGGCGGTGAAAAACGAGTCGGGCGCGGAGGCGGTTCTGGCTGAGGTCATCTTGCGAATATCTCCACCGCCGCAGCCTTTTGGCGGGCTACGGGCGGTCTGGTGTGGCGATCGGAAGCGGCGAGCGCGATCTACCACATCACCCGCCCCCGGCCAAGTATTTGCGGGTCGGGCCTGATATTTATGCAAGATATGGTGGGGATTGAAGGATCCGGGCGAGCTGACGGCCCCTTGAACTGACCGCCCCGATCAGTCCTGAAGGGTCCGATTTGGACCTTAAAATCCGTGCCGATGCGGGCCGGACCTGCCCCTACAGCCCGGTATACCCCGCCTTCACGGGATCGACGCTGCCGTCGAGCTGGCGCAGATAGGTCAGCCCGCACACGGTCAACCTGTGGGTGTCCTTCTCGCCGGCTTCCATCAAGGTATTGAGATAGTTCGTGACCTTGGCCCGCGCCTCCGCGCTCGCCGCGGACGTGCGGTTCGCGAGCAGGTCATAGGTCTGCATGATGCGGTCGATGGCAACTTCCATGGCACCCTCTGGTTCTGTCGAATTTTGGGAGTTTTGATCAGGCAACCGCGCGGGCCCCGGACTGGGCCTCGAACCGGCCAATGGCCTTGTTGGCGAGCCTGATCTTGTTGAGCTCGCCGTGCTGCAGCAGCTTGACGATGATCTCAAGCAGACTTTCGTTGGTGACCAGCGTGTCGGGAATCGCGCCGGAGCGGCGGAGGTAATTCGCTGCGATGGCATAGGCATCGCTCACGAGTTCGACGTTCATTGCCTGAAGCCCGCGCTCGACCAGCATCGCATCCTCCGATCCGCAGTAACAACTGCGCTGCGGGGAACTGGTTCCGCTCGGCCGGGTCATTATTTCGCAGTCGCGAACGACAAAACGCACCGGTCCGGGCAAAGCCGGGCCGGCGCGCTTGGGGAAGTCAGGCACGTTCGGGAGGCCTGCCGGTCTTGTTATGGGCCGGCTTGGCCAAGTCCCGTCGCAAAGAACTCAGAGACGATACAGGATCTGGTCGGTCCAGAACCGCTCGAGGCGGTGCAGCGACTTGTTGAGGGTCGAGAACTCCTCGCCCGAGATGCCGCCGACCTGCTCCACCGTCTTGACGTGCTTCTGGTAGAGGGAGTCGACGATGCGGCGGACTTCCTGGCCCTGCGGGGTCAGGCGGATGCGCACCGAGCGGCGATCGACGCGCGAGCGCTGATGATCGAGGAAGCCGAGCTCGACGAGCTTCTTCAGATTGTAGGAGACGTTGGAGCCGAGATAGTAACCGCGCGTGCGCAGCTCGCCCGCGGTCAGCTCCTTGTCGCCGATGTTGTAGAGCAGGAGCGCCTGGACCGAGTTGATGTCCGCACGGCCGCGGCGATCGAATTCATCCTTGATGACGTCGAGGAGCCGGCGATGCAGCCGCTCCACCAGAGTCAAAGCTTCCAGATAGAGCGACTGCACCGAACCCTGCTGGCCGGAGACGCGCTCTGCGGTATCTGCCGCAGTTGCGACGGCTTTCATCATGACACTTCCCCTGTTGTCGTTTTTATCGACACTCATTCGACGAAACTTGTGCTCCGTCTGATAGGTGCAACTTAAGGGGGGCGTTTGAAGATCGGCTTAAATAAGAGAATAAAGAGATCATGAATTTAAGACAGTGAATTGCGGATTAAGCCTGTGTCACAAGGGCTTTTCGCAACCGTCTGTTGACCCTCGCAAGGTCCTGTTCACCCTCCGTCCGCCACCTCTGTCGCATTCCAGTACAGGGCCGCCCCGTTTCGAAACGGGCGCGTAAGAGCTGTGGCGGAACGCACGGAGTCAATGAAAAGTTACCTCGAATTTTAGGCAACGAACGGTCAACCAAGCCACGACTTCGGAAATGCCGCTCTCGTGTCCCGGACAAGCGCAGCGAAGCGGAGCGCAGAGCCGGGACCCAGAAGCCGCAAACGAGATCGTGGAGAGCTGGGCCCCGGCTCAGCAGCGCATCACTGCGTGCTGCGCTGCGTCCGGGGCACGAGAGAGTGTGCGTTGAAATCGCAAGCGCGCTACGGCGGCCGCTCGCGCGCGGCCATCCAGGCGAGCGCGAGATAGGCGGCGAGCATGAAGGCTTCGACACCGACGACGATCAGGCTGCCGCCGTAGATGCCCGGGAACATCAGTTCGATCACCGCCATCGACACCACGGTCGTCAGCCAGACCACCGCGCCCCACGGCGTCGCGAGCCAGAGGCCGACCGCGGCAACGAGCTCGATCACGGCGAAATAGACGGTGGCGGCCTGCCAGGCCATCGACTGGTTCTCGAACGCCTCGTCCTCGCCGCCGACGAAGCCGGTGACCTGGGCCCAGTGATAGAGGCCCTTCAGAATCGACAGCAGCGCCATCACTCGCAGAAACAGCACGAGCCGGCGCGTCCAGACATTGTCGTCGGACTCGGGGCGCTCCGACGAGATCGCCGCCACCGACATCGCGTTGTCTCTGGCGTTGTCTCTGGCGGCGTCCTTGGCACTGGCGCCGTCGCGGGCCGCATCGCGGGTGGAGATTTCGGACATGGTCCCCTTCTGGCTGCTTCGCCCCGCAAAATCAATCGGCTGCCCGAGCGACCTCAATTTTGCCTTGCGGCAGGTCAAGCCGCGGTGGCGGGAACCATGCGAGCTGGTATAAGAATAATTCCAGCCGGAGGAAGAATGATGGCGATCAAATACGGACGTCCGATCGAATTGCGCGAGGTTTCGCGCCGGGATGGCGCCAGTGCCTCCCCTGCCCTCGATCTGACCGTCCGCCCGCGCCGCAACCGCAAAGCCGAATGGGCCCGGCGCATGGTGCGCGAGAACGTGCTCACCACCGACGACTTGATCTGGCCGCTGTTCCTGATCGACGGCGACAACAAGCGCGAGCAGATCGCCTCGATGCCGGGCGTCGACCGCCTCAGCGTCGACCAGGCCGTGCGCGAGGCCGAGCGCGCCATGAAGCTCACCATCCCCTGCCTCGCGCTGTTTCCCTACACCGACCCGTCCCTGCGCGACGAGGAAGGCTCCGAGGCGACCAATCCGAACAACCTGGTCTGCCAGGCGGTGCGCGCGATCAAGAAGGAGTTTCCCGACATCGGCATCCTCTGCGACGTCGCGCTCGATCCCTTCACCAGCCACGGCCATGACGGCCTGATCTCCGACGGCAAGATTTTGAACGACGAGACGGTCGCGGTGCTGGTGCGTCAGGCGCTGGTCCAGGCCGAAGCCGGCTGCGACATCATCGCGCCGTCCGACATGATGGACGGCCGCGTCGCCGCGATCCGCGAGGGGCTGGACCGCTCTGGCCTGCTCGACGTGCAGATCATGGCGTATGCGGCCAAATACGCCTCCGCCTTCTACGGCCCGTTCCGCGACGCCATCGGTTCGGCCAAGACGCTGACCGGCGACAAGCGCACCTACCAGATGGACAGCGCCAACACCGACGAGGCGCTGCGCGAGGTCGATCTCGACATCTCCGAGGGCGCCGACATGGTGATGGTGAAGCCCGGCATGCCCTATCTCGACGTGGTCCGGCGCGTGAAGGACACCTTTGCGATGCCGACCTTCGCCTACCAGGTCTCCGGCGAATACGCGATGATCGCAGCGGCCGCCAACAATGGCTGGCTCGACGGCGAGCGCGCGATGATGGAGAGCCTGTTGGCGTTCAAGCGCGCCGGCGCCGACGGCGTGCTCAGCTATTTTGCGCCGAGGGTGGCGGAGAAGCTGCGGAGCCAGACGTAAGGTATCGCGGGATGGGCCAAGCGGCTTGTCCGCCGTAGCTCGAAGAGCGAAGGCGGAAGCGTGCCCACCATGCCAGCTAGCGATCGCGGAACGATGGTGGGCACAGCGCTAACGCGCCTTTGCCTACCCTACGACGCCCTCCCTGAACGACAGCGGTAACAGCCCCGCCCCCGAATTGCCGGAATATTTCGGCTTGTTGACGCCCGCACGCCCTTGGCACGGGGATGACTTGCTCCCATGTCCTGCCACGGGAGTTTCCCTTGGGAGAACGGACTATGTCGTATTCGGACTCGGGCAATGCCTGGCGCAATGACGGCGCCATGCAACCGCACGCCTTCGATCCCTATCTGCACCCCGAATTGTTCCGTGGCGTGGCAACGCGGCGGGCGTTCGCGTTCCTGATCGACATGGTCGTGATCTCCGTTCCCGTCATCCTCGGCTACATCTTCATCGCGCTGTTTGGCATCGTCACGCTCGGCATCGGCTGGGCGCTGTTCTGGCTGGCCTGGCCGGCCTCCGTTGTTTGGGCGATCGTCTATTACGGTGCCTGCATCGGCGGTCCGTCGTCCGCGACGATCGGCATGCGCCTGATGGATCTGGAGTTGCGCACCTGGTACGGCGCGCCCGGCTATTTCGTGCTCGGCGCCACCCATGCCGTGCTGTTCTGGGTGACGGTCTCGTTCCTGACACCTTTCGTGGTGCTGGTTGGGCTGTTCAACGGCCGCCGGCGCCTGCTGCATGATGTCGTGCTGGGAACGGTCGTGATCAACAATTCCGTCCGCGCGCCCGTGCCGCAGGCCGCAAGGACCTACTGAGAGCCTGATGATCAAGAACCTATCAACCAGGACCGACTAAACTGAGTGATCTGACCTGCCGAGTAGACCGATTGACCGGGGGCCTTCGTAGCGCGATGTTAATGCCCACTTTGGAGGCCCACGACGTCCCTTGACCCAGCACTCGCGCGACACCCCCCAATTTTACCTCACGGCGCCCTCTCCCTGCCCGTATCTGCCGGGCCGGCATGAGCGCAAGGTGTTTACGCACCTCGTGGGGGAGCGCGCGGGCGACCTCAACGACCTTCTGACCCATGGCGGGTTCCGCCGCAGCCAGTCGATCGCCTACCGGCCGGCCTGCGACCAGTGCCGCGCCTGCGTCTCCGTCCGGGTGGTCGCCAACGAGTTCCGCCCCTCCCGCAACTTCCGGAAAGTCATCGCGCGCAACGCCGACATCATCGGCGAGCAGCGCAGTGCGGTGCCGACCTCCGAGCAATATTCGGTGTTCCGCGCCTATCTCGACTCCCGCCACCGCCATGGCGGCATGGCCGACATGACCGTGCTCGACTACGCCATGATGGTCGAGGACAGCCATGTCGAGACCAGGATCATCGAGTACCGCAAGCGCGGCCCCGACAGCGGTATCACCGGCCGCGGTGAGGAGCTGATCGCGGTGGCGCTGACCGACGTGCTCAGCGACGGCCTGTCGATGGTGTATTCGTTCTTCGAGCCGAGCCAGGTCAGCCGGTCGATGGGCACCTTCATGATCCTCGACCACATCGCCCGCGCTCGCCGCCAGGGGCTGCCTTACGTCTATCTCGGCTACTGGATCGAGGGCTCAAAGAAGATGGACTACAAGGCCCGCTTCCTGCCGCAGCAGCGCCTCGCGCCGTCAGGCTGGCTGCGCATCGATGCGCAAGGTGACGCGACGTCAGAGCCGCAGGATTAGCTCGCTGTCATGCCCCGGCTTGACCGGGGCATCCAGTACGCCGCGGCTTCTCGGTTCAATCACAACCGTCTCTGGAATACTGGGTCGGGGGGGGGGGCCGGGGGCGGGGGCGCGGGGGGTGGGGGGGGGCCGCCCCCCAC
>NZ_JBVVPO010000047.1:0-19273 GCF_055811795.1 Bradyrhizobium sp. MI1.7 | reverse complement strand
CTTGTTTCCCCCGCGGCGCCCGCGGGTGCTCGCCGGGCTCTCCCCCTCCCGGGGGGGCGGCCCAACCCACCCCCCCCCCCCCCCCGCGCGGGCGCCCCCCCCCCCCCCCCCCCCCACGACGGCGGTGTGTTGGGCGAACACTCACCCGAACAGTGTATCCACCAACAACTTCACGTTCAAAACCACGATCACGCCCGCGACGATCCACGCGAGCGCCGCGACTGACGTGGGTATCGCGAACTTCCCCATCTTGCGCCGATCCGAGACGAAGCGGACCAGCGGGATCACCGCAAAGGGCAGCTGCATCGACAGCACGACCTGGCTGAACACCAGCAGATCCGCCGTGCCGCGCTCGCCATAGATCGCGGTGACGACGATCACCGGGACGATGGCGATGCCGCGCGTCAAGAGGCGGCGCGCCCAGCTCGGCAGGCGCAGGTCGAGAAACCCTTCCATCACGATCTGGCCGGCGAGCGTCGCTGTCACCGTCGAGTTCAGGCCCGAGGCGAGCAGCGCAATCGCAAACAGCGTCGAGGCGATACCGAGGCCGAGCAGCGGCGACAACAACTCGAAGGCCTGGCCGATCTCGGCGACGTCGGAATGGCCGCTCTTGTGGAAGGTCGCGGCTGCCACGACAAGGATCGCTGCATTGATGAACAGTGCCAGCATCAGGGCGATGGTCGAATCCGTCGTCGCCCATTTGATCGCCTCGCGCCGGCCGGTGTCGTTGCGCTCATAGGCGCGCGTCTGCACGATCGAGGAGTGCAGATAGAGATTATGCGGCATCACGGTCGCGCCGATGATGCCGATCGCGATGTAGAGCATTTCCGGATTTGTGAAGATCTCGGTCTTCGGCATGAAGCCGTGCAGGACTTCCGCCACCGGCGGCGCCGCGGCCACGATCTGGACCAGGAAGCAGACCGCGATCACGACAAGCATCGCGATGACGAACGCTTCGAGGAAGCGAAAGCCGCGGTTCATCAGGAGCAGCAGCAGGAACGCATCGAGCGCAGCCAGCAGCGCGCCGCCGATCAGCGGAATGCCGAACAGCAGTTTGAGCGCGATCGCTGTGCCGATGACCTCGGCGAGATCGCAGGCGATGATCGCCGCCTCGCAGGCGAGCCAGAGCAGGAAGTTCACCGCCGGCGAATAGGTCGCGCGGCAGGCCTGCGCGAGGTCGCGGTCGGTGACGATGCCGAGCCGAGCCGCCAGCGACTGGAGCAGGATCGCCATCAAATTCGAGAGCAGGATGACCGAAAGTAGCGTGTAGCCGAACTTCGACCCTCCGGCGAGGTCGGTCGCCCAGTTGCCGGGGTCCATGTAGCCGACCGAGACCAGGTAGCCGGGCCCGACAAAGGCAAGCAACCGCCGCCACCACACCCCCGCCGTGGGGACGGCGATCGTGGCGTTCACCTCGGCGAGGCTCTTGGTAGCAGGCGCATCAGTGCGCCAGCCGGCGGCATCTTGGGTCAAATCGGGGGAGCGGGCATCCATATCAGCAGAATACCGAAGTCGAAGCTTATTGCAACTCATTTGCAACTGCATCTAGCCGATGAGGTCCCGACGCGGCGGTTATCCGCCTCCCTGTCGGGAAGCGGGTGGGTTTGGCCGTCCTCGGGGGCGGATACTGGCGCCAACACGACTTTGCAGGAAATGCGCCATGTCAAACCCGCTTCGCCTCCCCGACACCTTCAACCGCCTCGCCTGGTCCAACCTGGCGGCGCAATCGGCCGAGCAGATCGCGCTGGCCGCGGCCCCGATCGTCGCCGTGCTCACGCTGGGTGTTGCGGAAGGCCAGACCGGCCTGCTCCAGACCGCCCTCACCCTGCCCTTCGTCCTGTTCGCCATTCCGGCCGGCCTGCTCGCCGACCGCATCTCCCGCCGCTCGCTGATGGCGGGTGCCGAAGCGCTGCGCGCGGTCGCGCTGGCGGCCATCGTGCTGCTGCTCACACTCGGCGCGCTCAATTTGCCGCTGCTGGCTCTGCTCGGCTTTGCCGCCGTATGCGGCACGGTCGTCTACAGCGTGGCAGCGCCGGCCCTGGTGCCCTCGCTGGTGAGCGCGGAGCTGTTGCCGTCGGCAAATGCCCGCATCGAGCTCGCCCGCACCATCGCCTTTGCAAGCGGGCCTGCGCTCGGCGGCGCGCTGGTCGGCTGGTGGGGCGCGAGCCCGGCCTTCGGCTTCGCCGCGGCGCTCTCGGCCATCGCCGTCGTGCTGCTCTCCGGGATCTACGAGCCCACCCGGACGCCCTCGCCGCGGCGCCATCCGTTCCAGGACATCCGCGAGGGCGCGGCCTTCGTGTTCCACCATCCGCTGCTGCGGCCGGTGTTCATCACCCAGTTCATCTTCAACACCGGCTGGTTCCTCCAGATCGCCGTGTTCGTGCCCTATGCGGTACGCCATCTCGGCCTGACCGCCGCAGGCGTCGGCACCGTGCTGACGATGTACGGCGTCGGCATGGTGATCGGCGCACTGTTCGCCACGCGCGTGATGAAGCGCATCGCCTTCGGCACGGTGGTCGGCCTTGGCCCGGTCACGGGTTTCGTCGCCGCAGTGGTGATGGCGCTGACGGTGCTGGTCCCCTCGCCCTGGCTCGCGGCCTTGAGCTTCTTCCTGCTCGGCGTCGGGCCGATCCTGTGGGTGATTTCGACCACGACCCTGCGCCAGTCCGTGACGCCGCCGCGCCTGCTCGGACGCGTCTCCGCCATCAACATCATGAGCTACGGCGCCCGCCCGCTCGGCTCGGCGCTTGGCGCGATCGTCGGCGGCCTCTGGAGCGCGGAGGCCTGCCTGTATCTCGCAGCCGCCGTGTTCGGCGTGCAGGCGCTGGTGATCTGGCTGTCGCCTGCAGTGGCGCTGGACCGGCAGCCGGCCATGGTGGGGGATGAAGTGCCAGCGCGGTGCTAGTCCGGTACGCAATCAGCGGCGATGGCCCGCGCCAGTCGGGCGACCGCCGGCGCAATGGTCTGCTGCGGGTAGCCGCTAAAGCCCAGCATCAGCGCCGACTGCGCCGGCGCCTCGATATAGTGGCGGCTCATCGCGCGAACGGTGACGCCGTGCTCGCGAGCGGCCCGTTCGATCTTCACGTCGGAAAGTCCCCGTCGCGTGTAGGCAACCAGGTGCATGCCCTGGTCCGGCGGCTCGACCGACAAATGGTCGCCCAGGCGCCGCCTCAGTGCGGCAACGAGGGTATCGCGCTGGCGGCGGTACACTTCCCGCATTCTGCGGATGTGGGCTGCGAAATGCCCCTCTTCCATGAAGGCCGCAGCAACGGACTGGCAGAGGCTCGACGGTTGACGGTCGATCAGATAGCGCGCGGCAACGAAATTCCGCACCAGCGGGTGTGGTAGCACGGCGTAGCCAAGCCTCAATCCGGGGAAGAGCGCCTTGTTGAGAGTTCCGACGTAAATGACACGGCCGGCCTCATCCAGGCCCTGAAGCGAAGCGAGGGGACGGCCGCCGTAGCGGAATTCGCTGGCGTAATCGTCCTCGATGATCCAGGCGCCGGACTCGCGGGCCCAGGCGAGAAGTTCGAGGCGGCGCGCCATCGACAGGGGAACGCCTGTCGGAAACTGGTGCGAGGCCGTTATGAAAACTGCGCGCGCCTTCGGGGCGCGGCGGATCCCTTCCGTGACGTTGACGCCGTGCTGGTCAACCGGGATGGCGCAAACCTTCGCGCCTGACGCAGCGAGCGTAAGGCGGGTCAGGGTATAGCCGGGGTCTTCGATCCAGACCTCCTTGTCCGGCCCGGGCATGACACGTGCGACGATGTCCACGGCTTGCTGCGTGCCGGCGGTGATCACGATCTGGTCGACCTCGCAGCGCACGCCGCGTGCGGCCCGAAGATAGTCGCAAACCGACTTGCGCAGCTCCAGCAAGCCACGCGGATCGCCATAGCCGAGATGATGTCGCTCAAACGATCGCAGCGTGCGCGCCGTGAGTTTGCGCCACAATTCGGCGCTACGTGCATCCAACAGCGTGCGACCCAGGTTGAAGGGACGCTCGTCATTTTGCGTCGTCACATCGACGAAATCGCCGAGGCCGTGAAAGGAGGCCGCGCCTGCCGCGGCCGGTGCCGCCCTTGTCTTGCGGCCATGAGGCGCGGCAAACGGTTCAGGCAGATCGGACGCAACGTAAGTCCCCGCCCCCGTCCTGCCGAAGGCATAACCTTCGGCTAGCAGCTGCTCGAAAGCCGAAACAACTGCGGTACGCGAGACGCCGAGCTGCGCCGCAAGGTCGCGCGTCGAGCGCAACTTGGCCGCCGGACGAAGCGCTCCGGACAGAATTGCCGATCGTAGCTCGAGGTAGATCTGGCGGAATACCGGCGCCTCCGCCGTACGGTCGACGCTGAAGGAATAGAGTTCTGCCCAGCTCTGCCTGCTCTTCACGGGTCCTCGTCCGACAGGTGAGCCGCACGTCGAGAAGTGGTATGCCGCAATAGGTCCGAGTGGACCTTTGCTCAAGACCACTATTTTTCTATCCTGTTTCGGATAACAAGGAAACCTGAAATGTCCGCTCATTCGGATGGCGGCGCGGAGCGTCTTGCACCATGAGTTCACCGCAAATCCGTCGCGAGGACCGCGCCATGTCGCAGGAGCGGATCCTGGAGATGCTGGCACGCGGATATGCTGGCCATCTTGCGACAGTCAGCGAGGACGGGTTTCCCTACTGTATCCCGCTCCTCTATCTCTGGCTCGACGGTGAGGTGTATCTGCACACGACGGCCGCCCGGGGACATCTGCGCGCAAACATCGAGCGAGATCCCCGCGTCTGCATCGAGATCGATGAGCACGAAGGTGTCTTCGACTATGGCCGGTTCGAATGCGATTCCGGTCTCGCCTATCGAAGCATATGCCTGTTCGGCCGCATCCGGGTCGTGGGCGACACGGGCATCAAGCAGCGGTTCTGCGAAACGTTGATGGCCAAATACGGCAAGCCGGATACGACGCGACCGAAGGGGTTCTTCCCGCGGCTCGACATCATCACCGTCTACGCCGTCGCCGTTGAGCGCATGACCGGCAAGGAGACTTCGATGCCGCCGCTTTCCGAACAATGGCCCGCCAAGGATCGAACGAAAACGCCCAATGTCTCGGCCCCTACGATCCGCCGCTAATTCGCCAGATACCGCTCGTAGCTCCCGGTCACCGGCTCGCTCGTATCGACCTCGGGATCGAGCGTGTAGAGGTCCTGCGCGCGGCCGATGCCACGCAGCGCGTAGCGGCCGGTGGAGACGAGGTAGCGGCGGCCAGTGGCGTCCAGGCCCTTGTAGAACTCGGCCGAGGCCAGCAGCTCGCGGTCGACCGAGCGGCTCATCGAGGCGATGCGACTGACCTCGTTGACGGTGGGGCCGACGACGGTGAAGTCGAGCCGGTCCGCGCTGCCGATATTGCCGTAAAAGACCTCGCCGACATGCAGGCCGATATAGGCCGACGTCGTGGGACGGCCATCGGCCTCCCGCCGCTTGTTCAGCGCAGCGACGTTCTTGCGGAACAGATGCTCGGCGCGCAGCGCAGCGCGTCGCGCATCCGACATGTCCTCTCCCCAGAACATCGCGAGCACGCCATCGCCGATCAGCTTCAGCACGTCGCCGCCGGCATCGTGGATCGCGTCGATCACGGCCTGCGCATAGTCGTTGAGGAACGGGATGATCTCGTCGGGGCCGATGCTCTCGCTGATCCCGGTCGAGCCGCGCAAATCCGAATACCACAGCACGGCATTGATGCGCTCGGTGACGCCGCGCGTGATGCGCCCGCCCAGCACCTGCGCGGAGGCATCGCGACCGAGATAGACGCGGCCGAGGGTTCGCGCGATGTCGACCTGCTGCGCCGACTTGATCGCGAGCCCCAGCACCGGCACGAGATCGCGCAGAGCTTCGAGCTCGGGTTCGGAGAAGCCGCTGTCGCGGCGCGTGGTCCAGCAGGAATAGAGGCAATCCATCAGGCCGAGCGCGCCGTTCTCGCCGAAGCGATGCACGAAGGCGAGATAGTGCTTGTGGCCTTTTTCCGCGAGCTCGCCGATCTGCGAGAAATCCATCGAGGGCGCGTCGGCGAGATCAATCACCATCTCGTCGTTGCCGTGCTCGAGCATGTGGAAGAACACCGAGCGGCGCCAGCTCCTGGCGGCGTCGCCTTCGGCGGTCGAGCCGTATTCGAACGCGTCGCTCTCGTTGCTGGGACGATCGCTCCAGCGGAAGCCGCGGCCCTCATAGATCGGATGCAGCGTGTCGATCACGACGAGCCCGCGCGAGAGTTCCAGCCCTTCGGCGCGGCAGCGCTCGCAGAAGCCGCGGAGCAGCTCGTTTTCGGGCAAGCCCGTCAGCCCTTGGCCGGTCAGCCAGTTCATCAGCGCGAGGCGCGAGGTCAATTGCATGCGCCATTATGGCGTGCATTCGTGACGAGCGAAAGGCCACGCGCGAACCGTGCGCAACCAAGGCTCCCGTCCGCAGCAGATCGAATATGTCGCGGACGCTGTTGACGCACTCTCGCCGCGGGCCGCAAATGCAACCGATGACACCGCCGCACACCGAGACCAGAATCGCACCGAGATGAGCCAGCGCCAGCTTCCGATCATCCTGGCGCTCGGCACCACGCAGACCCTGGCCTGGGCTTCCAGCTATTACCTGCCGGCGCTGCTCGCCGATCCCATGGCGCGCGACCTCGGCGTCTCCTCCAACTGGATCTTTGGCGCGTTCTCGGCCTCGCTCGTGATCTCGGCGATGCTCGGCCCTCGCATCGGGCGGCAGATCGATCTGTTCGGAGGCCGGCAGGTGCTGTCGGTCTCGAACCTGACGATGGCCGCCGGTCTCGTCCTGCTCGGCCTCTCGCACTCATTGGCGGTGATGGCGTTCGCCTGGCTCGTGCTCGGCATCGGCATGGCGATGGGGCTCTATGACGCCGCCTTCGCCGCGCTCAGCCGCATCTACGGCACCGAGGCGCGCAGGCCTATCACCGGCATCACGCTGATGGCAGGCTTCGCCTCTACCGTCGGCTGGCCCCTCACCGCCTGGGGCCTGTCCCATATCGGCTGGCGGGAGACCTGTTTCGCCTGGGCGGCCGCCAATCTCCTGATCGGCCTGCCCCTGAACTTCTTCATGCTGCCGGCGATCAAGGGCGCCGGGCAGGCCGCGGCGACGGCCGAGAAGCCGCATTTGCCGCTCGACCGAACCATGGTGCTGCTCGCCTTCGTCTTCGCGGCGGTCTGGACCGTCACCGGCGCGATGGCCGTCCATTTCCCGCGCCTGCTGGAGGCCACAGGCGCGACGCATGTCGAGGCCATCGCGGCCGGCGCGCTGATCGGCCCGGCACAGGTGGCCGCGCGCATTCTCGAAGCGGGCTTTCTGAGCCGCTTCCATCCGCTGTGGTCGACGCGCCTTGCCTGCGTCACCCACCCCCTCGGCGCCGCCGTCGTCGCCATCTTCGGCGCGCCCGCCGCAACCGCGTTTGCGCTGCTCCACGGCTCGGGCAACGGCATTCTCACGATCGCGCGCGGCACGCTGCCGCTGTCGATCTTCGGTCCGAAGGATTTCGGCTACCGCCTCGGCATCATCGGCGCGCCGGCACGGATGGCGCAGGCCGTGGCGCCGCTGGCCTTCGGCCTGCTCATCGACGTCATGGGCGCCAAGGTGCTGTTGGTCTCCTCCGCGCTCAGCCTCTCGGCGCTGGCCGCGCTGTTCCTGATCCGCGCCGAACGGCGCCCGGATTGACCGCGCAGCCCCTTTCGCGCACAAGCGGGCCATGAGCGAAGACAACAGCCCGCCCCGCACCTTCAAAGGCCTGCTGCGCTGGGCAACCACGCCGCCACAGGCCTGGGGCGTCTATCTCCTCGCCATCATCCTGGTCTGGCTGCTCTCGTTCTACGCCGGCACGCTCAAGCCGAAGAAGACACCGGACGCCAGCCCGCCCCCGGTCACGGCGCCGCGCAACTAGGCCGGCTTCGCCTGGCTGGTCGCGATCCAGATGCCGGCGAACACAGCAACCAGCCCGATCAGAAGGTTTGCGGTGATCGACTCGCCGATGAGCAGCGCCGCAAGCAAGGTCGCGGCAATCGGATTGACCGTCATGGTATTGGCAACGCGGGTCGGCGTCGCCCGCGCCAGCGCCATCACCCAGAGGATGAAGGCGAGCGCGCCGCCGCCGATGCCGAGATAGATGCCGGCGATCCACTGCGCCGTCGTGAAATGATCGAGCGCCGCAAAGCTACCCTTCACGAACCCCGCCAGCGCCAGCACGCCGGCGCCCGCGCCCATGCCGACGGTGAGAAAACCCAATGCGCTTGAGCGCTGCATCAGCGGGCGCGACAGCACGTTGTAGAACGCCATGCAGAACACGGCACCGGTCATGATCAACTCGCCGCGCCAGGCGCCGGGCGGGCTCTGGGCGAGCCCCGCTGCCAGCGCGGCTGTCACACCGAGCACGGCGATGCCGACGCCGATGATCTTGCGCGCCGTGAGCCGCTCGACGCCGAGGATCGCACCGACCACCATGGTGTGGAGCGGCAGCGTCGCCAGCGCGAGACTGGCGCGCGCAGCGGTCGTGTAGGACACCGCGATATTGTAGAGGATGAAGAACAGGCCGAAGAAGCAGGTGCCGAGCAGGGCCACCGCCGGCCAGTCGGGCCGCTGCGGCCAGCGCACGCCAAGCAGCAGCGCGCAAGGCAACAGGCAGAGAAAGCCGATCCCCCAGCGCAGGATCGCCAGCAGAACCGGATCGGCGCCGCCGACGAGATAGCGGGTGATCGCCGCGGCGGTGCCGCCGAGGCTGCTCGACGCCAGCGCGATCGCAACCCCGGCCCACTCTCCCACGATCATCTCCTGTCGCGGAGCTTTCCTGGGCCGTAGCACGCTGCTGCTGCCAGCGTCATGGCAGCAGCCTCGGCGCAAACGCTAGTCGTAAAACTCAGGCGCCATCTTCTGGCTGTCGCGCTGGGCCTTGTCGTGGTTGATCCAGAGCTGCGCCTTCTCCTTGGTCAGCGTGTCGGCGATCTTCTGCATCGACGCCGCGCTCTGGTCCTTGTTGGCGTTCATGCTGGGGACGCGGCGGTTGTCCCAATTGTCCTTGAAGTGGACGGCGTCGCCCGACAGCACCACCGCGCCGGTTTTCGGCAGTTTCACCAGCAGCGACTGGTGTCCCGGCGTGTGGCCGGGCGTCGACAGGATGGTCAGGCTGCCGTCGCCGAACACGTCCTTGTCACCCGCGAGCAACTCGACCGGATGCGAGGGCTTGAAGCGCGGTTCGTTGTTGGCGCCGGGCCAGTCATATTCGGCCTTCTGCACGTAGAGCATGGCCTGCGGGAACAGCTCGACATTGCCGGTGTGGTCGGGATGCGTATGCGACACCGCCATCGCCTTGACGTCATCCGGCTTGAGGCCGAGCTGTTCGAGCTGGGCGGCCAACGTCTTCGGCCGGCGCCAGGCGACGGCCTTGGGATCGGCGGGGACAAGGCCATTCGGCATGGCGGCGACGGCATCGGCGATGCCGGTGTCCCACAGGAACCAGCCCTTGCTGCTGTGCTTGATGAGATAGCAGCTGTCGACGAAATCCATCGACTTGCCCTCGTTCAGGCCGGGCGTCCAGCGCGAGATGTCCCCGGCGGTGCCCTCCCCGCAATTGAGGACGTAGAGCTTTTCGACGCCCGATTTCTCGGACTGCGCAACGGCCGCGTGGCCGGACAGAGCCAGCGCGGCAACGGCGAGAGCAAACTTGATCCTGGGCATCATCCTTGGTCCCTCTTGCAGAGCCGTGTATGGCTGCGACCGAGGATCAACCCCGGCCGCGACGCCGAATTCCGTTTCGGCAGATCACATCAATGCGGACAGGTCTCGACCTCGACCGTGATGTGGCTCAGGCCCTTCAGCCCAGCGAGCCGCTTCTTGTAGACGGCCGGCTGCTTCGGCTTGTCCGACACCACCGAGACCAGCACGGCGCAATGGCCGGGCCCGACCTGCCAGAGATGCAGGTCGGTGACGCGGTCCTCTCCGACCTCCATGCGGGCGCGGATGGTGCGTTCGAGCTTCTCGTCGGCGCGCACGTCGAGAAGCACCGCGCCTGATGACTTGACCAGGCCGAACGCCCAGCTCGCGATCACGGCGCTGCCGATCAGGCCGACGGCCGGATCGGCCCAGACCCATCCCGAATACATCGCGACCACCAGCGCTGCGATCGCCAGCACCGAGGTCGCCGCATCGGCCATGACGTGGACATAGGCCGCACGAAGATTGTTGTCGTGATGATGGTGGTGATGACCGTGATCGTCGTGATCATCATGCGCATGCCCAAGGCCGTAGTCATGGCCGTGGTCATGGCCGTGATGATGGTGATCATGGCTGTCGCGCAGCAGCCACGCGCTGGCGAGGTTGACGCAGAGGCCGAGGGCGGCGACCGCGATGGCCTCGCCATAGACGATCGGCACCGGCGTGAACAGCCGCAGCACGCTCTCATAGGCGATCTCGACCGCGATCAGGCCCAGGATGATCGCGCTGGAGAAGGCGGCGAGGTCGCCGAACTTGCCCGTGCCGAAGGTGAAATGCGCATTCCCCAGGTGTCGGCGCGCGAAACGGTAGGCGAAAGCAGCAATGCCAAGCGCGGCCGCATGCGTGCCCATGTGCCAGCCGTCGGCAAGCAGCGCCATCGAGCCGAACAGCGAGCCGGCGACGATCTCGCCGACCATCATCACCAGCGTCAGGACGACCACGAGCCAGGTGCGCCGCTCGTTCTCATCGTGCTTCTCGCCCAGAAAGACGTGGTCATGGGTCCATTGCTCGGTCGAATGGGAATGCATCGAAAAGTCTCCGAAAGGTCCGGTCCGTTGACCCGCAATATAGACCTGCGGAATGTCCGGGCAAAATCAAGTCAACGAGCCGATTGACAGCCCGGGGCGGTTTCGTTGTAATGACGCTCATGGGGATTGAGCGATCTCCCCACGAGGCGACAAGCCCAAGTATCGCGTCCCGTTTGTTCTTACGAGGGCGCATCATGTCTTCCTACACAACGATATCATCTGAAAAATTGGCACGGCTGATCGGCACGGCGAACGCCCCTGCCCTGATTGACGTGCGCACGGACGAGGATTTTGCCGCAGACCCGCGACTGATCCCCGGCTCGATCAAGTTCAGCCACAGCAACGTTCCGGACTGGGGCGGCGAATTTTCCGGCCGCTCCGCCATCGTCGCCTGCCTGCGCGGCGCAAAGCTCGCGCAGGGCACGGCGGCCTGGCTCAGGCAGCTAGGGGTCCAGGCTGAGACGCTGGAAGGCGGTTTCGAGGGCTGGAAGGACGCAAAGCTGCCGCTGGTCGATGCTGCAAAACTGCCGCCGCGCGACGCCAAGGGCCGCACCGTCTGGGTGACGCGGGCCCGGCCGAAGGTCGACCGCATCGCCTGCCCCTGGTTGATCCGCCGCTTCGTCGATCCCAACGCGGTGTTCCTGTTCGTCGCGCCCTCTGAAGTGGTCGCCGTGGGCGAGCGTTTCAACGCGGCGCCGTTCGACATCGAGAACGTGTTCTGGAGTCACCGCGGCGAGCTCTGCACCTTCGACGTGATGATCGAGGAGTTCGGGATTGCAACACCGCCCCTGCTGCGGCTTGCCACGCTGGTCCGTGGCGCAGACACCGCGCGGCCCGACCTCGCGCCGGAAGCCCCCGGCCTGCTCGCGGCCTCGCTCGGGCTGTCGCGGATGTACGACGACGATCTCGAGCAGCTCGAAGCCGGCATGACGCTCTACGACGCCTTCTACCGCTGGTGCCGCGACGCTACGGCCGAGACCCACAACTGGCCGACCAACAAGGTGAAGGCGTGATGGACACCCGCGCCAATCCAACGGAAGCTGATGCCGGTCACGGCATCAGCTTCGGCGAAGCCTTCCGTGTCTGGCTCCGCGTCGCCTGCCTGAGCTTCGGCGGCCCCGCGGGCCAGATCGCGGTGATGCATCGCATCCTGGTCGAGGAGAAGAACTGGATCTCCGAAGGCCGATTCCTGCATGCGCTGAACTACTGCATGCTCTTGCCGGGACCGGAGGCGCAGCAGCTGGCCACCTATGTCGGCTGGCTGATGCATCGCACCGCCGGCGGGCTGATGGCGGGCGGGCTCTTCGTCCTGCCCGGCATCATCGCGATCATGGGCCTCAGCTACATCTACGCGGCTTTCGGCAATGTCAGCTTCGTCGAGGCGCTGTTCTTTGGGCTCAAGGCCGCCGTGCTCACCATCGTCCTCGAGGCTGTGGTGCGCGTCGGCAAGCGCGCGCTTAAGAACCGCATCATGATTGGGCTCGCCGCAATCGCCTTCGTCGCGATCTTCTTCTTCGCGGTCCCCTTCCCGATCATCATCATCGCCGCCGGCGTGATCGGATATGTCGGCGCGCGGGCCGGCCGTCCGGAGTTTGCCCCGGCGGCTCACGGTCCCGGCGGCAGCACCGCCGTGATCGACAGCATGCTCGGCGAAGCCGTTCCCGAGCATGTGCGCCCCAACACCGCGCGCGCGATCCGCGTCGGTGCGCTCTGGCTCGCGCTCTGGCTGGTGCCGGTGATCGCGCTGCTTTTGATTCTTGGTCAAGCCAGCGTGTTCAGCCAGATCGCGCTGTTCTTCTCGAAGATGGCGCTGGTCACGTTCGGCGGCGCTTATGCGGTGCTGGCATATGTTGCGCAACAGGCAGTCGAGCATTATCACTGGCTGAAGCCGCACGAGATGCTCGACGGTCTCGGCATGGCCGAGACCACGCCCGGCCCGTTGATCATGGTGCTTCAGTTCGTTGGCTTCATGGCCGCCTATCGCGATCCAAGCGGCCTGTCGCCGATGCTTGCAGCGACGCTTGGCGGATTGCTTGCGACCTGGGTCACGTTCACGCCCTGCTTCCTCTGGATCTTCGTCGGCGCCCCCTATATCGAGCGCCTGCGCGGTAACACGGGCCTCGCCGGTGCACTCAGCGCGATCACCGCCGCCGTCGTCGGCGTGATCCTTAACCTCTCGATCTGGTTCGCGCTGCACACGCTGTTCCGCGAGACCGTGCCGGTGCACGCCTTCCCGCTGTCCTTCGACAGGCCGGTGCTGACGAGCGTTGACGTCCCGGCGCTGCTGCTGTCGATCGCGGCCGCGACCGCGATCTTCCGCTTCAAGCTCGGCATGCTCACCGTGCTCGCCGGCAGCTGCGCCGTGGGTGTGGTGCTAAGGCTGGTGGGCCTGATCTAGGCCGCGGCAGCCGCACGACCGGGGTCGAACTCTCCGTCGCGCGGCTCGAGCAGGCGCGACGGTTGCTCCGCGCCCGGCTGCGCCGAGGGACGCTGCGCGGCATCGCAGGTGCCGCGCCACTGCTCGATCAGATCGAGATTCGAATTGGTGCGGAGCGAGTCCTCCAGCGCCGGCATCGCGCTGGCGCCATCGGCCCCCTGCAAAATCCGATCGAACTCCTCGGACCTTCCCTGGAGTCGCGCCTGCCACGAAGCCCACAGCAGCGAGCTCGCCGTGCGGATACCGTGCGTGCGTAGCTTTTCGCGTGCGCTGCCTCCTTCCTTCGGCTTGGGCTGCGGCCCAAGCTGCGTGTAGAGGATGGCCTGGTCGGTCCAGTCGATGATCCGCTCCGGCGGAAGGCGCGTGTTGAGCAAGAGCTCGACGATGTCGGCAGTCGCCATATTCGGGACGTTCTCGATGTCCTCCTCCTCGAGCCTGACCTCGTGCCAGACGGTGAGACCATCGAGATCGCTGATCGGCAATTGCGAGACCATGCTCGGCAAGATGAGGCCCGCCGCCTTCTTGAACATCTGCTCCACGACCTGCCAGAGCACGCGCGGGAATACGCCGAAGACGAAGCCGGCGAGCAGAAGCAGATGGTCGTTCGCGCTAGACACAGCCGTGAAGGTCCAGATCCCGATGACGGCCAGAATGATGCGCAGCGACACCGCGACATAGGCGCTGCCACCGAGATCCTCCAGGACGTAGCGGCGAAACAGCATCTGGAGCGAGAAGAAATAGGCGCCGAGGAACGCGAGCTGGACCGGCGTGCCCGACGGCGTCAGCGCCTGCACGCCCGGACTCACGGTGAAGACAACGTCGGCCTGATACGGCGGCAGCGTGACAAACCAGCCGAGCGAAATCAGCACCGTGGCGAGCAAGACCGGGACCGTCGCAGTCGAGAGTGTCGTCACGCCGCCGGTATCCGCCCTTGAATATTTGCCGAGACGGCCGCTCAGCACATCCGCATAGACGTTCGGCGCAAGCTCGCCATAGATGGCTTCGAACTTCTGAAGATACCCCTGAACGCGACGTCCCCGGATCGCCGCATCCTCGTTCCGCACCTGGCGCAACAGCCCCAGACGATCGAGATTGACCAGGTATTCGTTCAGCAGGCTCGCCTTGCGCGTTCCGACGAAGAGATACCACATTGCGCCGGGCAGCAGGCACACCACGGCCAGGAACACGCCGCGCAGCACCGTGTACTGGTAGAATTTGCCGAGCGAGGCAACAATGGCCACGATCGACACCAGCACCAGCATGAAGAATATGAAGAGCCCCGCTCGTGTGGACGCCTTGCTCTCTCTCAGCCATCGCTGCCCGATCGGCATCAGCAAGATCGTCGGGATGACGACAGCGGCGAACACCACGATCGGGATGATCACCTGGCGTGAGTCCCAGATGAAATTGCGGAGCGGCTCCACGCTGAGGACCACGATGAAAACGCCGCCAAGAAATGGAATCACCTCGAAGAACGATTCCAGCCGTTTGGCGAATCCGGATGCGGGCGCCGGAGCTTCAGACTCTGCAAGGTCCGCCTGAGCCGACTCGTCGGCGGGCACGGGTTTTGGAGTGTCGCTCATTGCCAGACCTCCCTTCATTGCGGGAACAGCGTCTGAAAATGCGAACCGCCAGCGCTTATCGGGCATGGCGTAATTTGAGCCGAACTCCGGCCATGGTGCTGGGTCAGCCAGCACTGTCGAATGCTAGCACGACCCCGCTGTGACCGCTGTGAAGTGGTTCACCTTCGATGGCACCAGGTAAAATCAGCATCGACGTCAACGAGCCGTCATGCTCGCCGCGTGCATCGGATCCGAGCGTGACATTTGCGCCACGGCTCTACCCCAAATTGTGCACATCATGCGAATTGCACTTTCCCGAGCAGCGGCATTTCTGGCAGACATGTGCCAAGTTGTCGCAGGCGGGAATGGGGACTGACATGGGGCGTTTCGCGGTCGCTTGGGTGGGCGGGCTTTTGGCATTGGGATTTTCCAGCGCGGCCTTGGCGGCTGATCTGGCGGTGAAGGCACCTCCCCTCGCGCCTATCCCCTTCACCTGGACCGGTTGCTACGTCGGCGCACACGTCGGCGGTGTCGTCAGCGACGACCGGACCACCAACTCGCTTGGAAACTCTGTCTCCTTCAGTTCAACAGGCTTCGTTGGGGGCGGACAGGTCGGCTGCGACTATCAATTCGCGACCAGATGGGTCGTGGGTGCCGAAGGCCGTGCTGCCTGGAGCAGCCTCCGCAACTCGCACGCCGGCACCGTCAGAAACCTCGTGACCGGCGTCGTCGTCCCCAGCCAGTTCACGATGAGCAACGACTTCCTGGCCTCGGCCACCGCGCGGCTCGGCTACGCGTTCGCTGATCGCTGGCTGGTGTTCGTCCGGGGCGGCGGCGCCTGGACGCGTGAAAAGCTTGACGATGCCTTCACGCCCGCTGGTGGCGTCCCCGTCAATCCCAGCGGAGCCAGCACCCGAACCGGCTGGACCGCCGGCACCGGCGTCGACTGGGCGTTCGCGCCGCACTGGTCCGCGGTTTTCGAGTACGACTATTACGACTTCGGCGACCACAGCGCGTTGCTGAGCAATGGGGCCGGCACGACCGTCAACATCTTCAGCCTGAAGGATCGCATTCACGCCGTGACGGCAGGCGTGAACTATCACTTCTAGCGCTAACGCATCATCATCCGCGCAATCGCCTCGCCGATCACCACCGTCGTGAAGTGGGTATTGGCGCGGCAGTCGGACGGCATGATCGAGGCGTCGGCCACGCGCAGGCCGCTTATGCCCTTCACCGTGCCATCAGGGTTGACCACGCCGTCAGCGTCGTTAACGCCGCTCATGCGGCAACTGCCGGCGGCATGCTGGATGTCTCCGGTCTCGCGGCGCAGCAGCGCATCGAGCTCGTGATCCGGCAAGGCCGCAGCTTGCGGCAGCGTCAGATCGGTGTCGGTCAGCCTGATCCAATCGGCAATGCCTGAAAGCGCCGGCTGCGAGGTGATCACGGCCAGCCGTTTCACCGCGTCCATCATGCGCAGCATGTCGCGGGGATCGGCAAGCATGTTCTCCTCGACGATGGGATCGATCGCCGGATCGGTCGAGGCCAGCTTGAGCGTGCCGCGCGAATAGGCGTTGAACAGGCCGGCGCCGATCGCTCCAGGCACGCCGATGCCGCGGTGGTTGAACGCGATCAGGATCATGTCGCGCTTGCCGCCATCGGCGAGGCCGGAGGAATAGGTCACGCAGCAATTGGTGTGGCGGGTGTCCGGATCGGTCGGCCGCAGATTTTCGTGGAGCTGGACCGTGACGCGAAACAACGGGTGGTCGAAGAAGTGGCGGCCGACCGGCAGATCGCGCTCGACCGCGATCCCCATCGCCTTCAGCTCATCCGCCGGTCCGATGCCAGAACGCAGCAGGATCGCCGGACTGTGGATGGCGCCGGCGCAGAGCACGATCTGGCGCGCGCTGATCTCGTGGGTGCCCTGCCCTTCGAAGTGAACACGAAGGCCGGTCGCCCGGCCGTCGCTGATCAGCACGCGATCGACCAGCGCGTGCCCGCGAATCTCGAGATTGGCACGGCCGCGCGCCGGCTCGAGATAACCCTCGTTGGTCGTGATGCGGCGGCTGTCCCGGCTGTTGATGGGATAGCAGGCGACGCCCTCGCCATCAGGACCGTTGAGGTCGGCGCACCAGGGATAGCCGCTCGCCAGCGCCGCATCGCGGAGGCCGCGGTCGATCGGGCCCCACTTCTCGGGCGGAGCGCGATAGACCGGCAGCGGTCCGCCGCTTCCATGGCCCGGGGCGTCACCAAATTCCAAATCATCCTCGATCACCGAGAACAGCGGCATCACGTCCTTGGCCGACCAGCCGGTGCAGCCATTGGCTGCCCATTCGTCGAACGCGTCGGCGACGCCGCGGATGGCAATCTGGCCGTTCATCATCGATGAGCCGCCAAGCCCCTTGCCGCGCCAGTAGAAGCGCGGCTCCTGCCCGGCCACCCGGCGCGTCAGGAGATCAGGCCATTGCCATTTCTCCTGGTACTCACGCTTGTGGATGATCGGGATCGGATTTGGCGTCATCACCTCCCAGGGCGCCTCGTCGGCGCGCCAGTCCAGCCCCGCCTCGAGCAGCAGGACACGCCGTGCGGGATCCTCGGAAAGCCGTGCCGCAACAGCGGCGCCGGCGGAGCCGCCGCCGACAACAATGACATCGTACATCGCGTTACTTCTCAACGTTCCAGAACACCGGGATGGCGGACGGTATCAGACCGCGCAGCGTGGCGCGATAGGCCGCCGGCTGCGCGAACTGGCCCCACGGGATCGCGGGCGCCTGATCGTACATGACGCTCTGAATCTCGCCGGCGATCTTCTTGCGATCCTCCTCGGCAGGCGCCTTGGCGAAGGCCTCCATCAAGGGTGTGATGCGCGCATCGCATTGCCAGCCGGTGAAGTCGGCGCAGTTGAAGGCGACCATGACGTTGGTCAGCGGCGAGCCCAGATCAAAACCGCCGGCGTGGACGCCATAGACGCTCCAGCCCTCCCTCTTGGCGCGGCGCGCCAGCACGCTCGCCCAGTCCATCACCTGGAGATCGACGTTGAACCCGGCCTGCTTCAGCCGCTCAGCCAGCACCTGCGCCGAGACGCGCGGGGCTTCGAGGTCGTTGGCTTCCATGACGACCACGGGCTCGCCGGCATATTTGGTCGCCTTCAACGCGGCTTTCGCGGCTTCAATCGACGTCTTCGCGGCCGCTTCCGTGCCCGCCTTGCTCTCATAGGTGGTGCCGCAGGTGAAGAACGTCGCGCAGGGAGCGGCGTATTTGGCATCGAGCCCGAGCGCATCCAGCACCTCGCGCTGGTCGACCAGCTTCCACAGCACGCGGCGAATTTCCGGATCATCAAACGGCTTCGATGCGGCGTTGAGACGATAGGCGCCGGCGAACATGTTGCCGCCGGTGAAATTGACCAGCTTGACGCGGGAATTCTTTTCCAGCTGCGGCAACAGATCGAACGGCGCATATTGCATGAAGTCGACCTCCCCGGCCTGCAGCGCGGACGCGGCGGTCGCACCATCAGGGATGACGCGGATCTCGAGCGTGTCGATGCCGACGCGCTTGCCGCCGGCGAGGAAATCGGCGGGCTCGGGGCGCGGCACATAGTCGGCGAATTTCTTCAGGATCATACGATCGCCGGTGCGGTGATCGGCCTTGCTGTAGACGAACGGGCCGGAGCCAATGATCTCCGTGATGCGCTGGTCGCCGGGTGTTTTCGCGATGCGCTCGGGCATGATGAAGGCGACGGGGCTGACGGGATTGCCGAGCGCATCGATCACGAGGCCGGACGGCTCCTTCAGCGTCAGCACGAAGGTTTTCGCATCCGTCGGCTCGAGCGAGGCTGTGATCGCGAAGATCCGACGGCCGAGAGCGCTGCGGGTGCCCCAGCGGCGCAGCGACGCCATGCAATCGGCCGCCGTGACCGGCTGGCCGTCATGCCATTTCAGGCCGTCGCGCAGCGTGAACGTATAGGTCAATCCGTCGGATGAGACTTTCCAGTCCTGCACCATCTGCGGCTTGATGTCGCCCTTGGAGTCTTTCGCAAAGAGCGTGTCGAACACCATGTAGCCAAACGTGCGCGAAATGTAGGCCGTGGAAAAATGCGGATCGAGCGTGACGATCTCCGCCTCGAGCACTGCAACGAGATTGCCCGCCGCATGCGCGGGCGCCGCGACCAGCGCGAGGCCGAACAGCGCCGGAATAAAAGCCTTCAGTTTGAACATTGTGCCTTTTGCTTCTTCTTGAGAGTTCATTTGCAGGCAAAGAAAAAGCAATGTTCGTGCCCGATCGACGCAGGCACTTATGCGCTCACGCCTATCTGCCAAGCGTTTGCGCCACACTCGCTGTCATCGCCCGCGAATGCAGGCGATCCAGTATTCCGGAGAGGGGCGTGATGAAACCGAGAAGCCGCGGCGTACTGGATGCCCCGGTCAAGTGTTTAGCCCGGACAGATCACTGACGGGTGTTCGGAGACATAGCTGACACATCAACATTGGCTGGATTGGTCCGATT
>NZ_JBVVPO010000046.1:14251-74050 GCF_055811795.1 Bradyrhizobium sp. MI1.7 | reverse complement strand
CCATCGCTACCCTCCAAGGCTTTGCCCTAGGGAATCACAATTGACGAATTACGCAACAGGCCCACAAGGGGAGAGGGGAAGAGAGAACTACGCCGCGGCCACCGTCAAATTTGCACCGTCAACCTGCACCACCTTCACCCGCGTCCCGGCCGGCGTATCGGGGCCGGCCACGCGCCACACCGTGTCGCCGAGGCGCACGGTGCCGTTGCCGTCGATGATCGGCTTCTCCAGCGTGAACTCGCGGCCGAGCAATGCCTCGCTTCGCTTGTTCAGGAAGGGGCTCGTGCTTGCGTCCAGCTTCGGCCGCGCGAGCCGGCGCCACACCGGCACGGCGGCGGCTGCGAAGATTGCGAACATCACCAGCTGGATCTGCCACGACACGGCGACAGCAAAGGAGATCAGGCCGACCAGCAGCGCGGCGAGCCCGAGCCAGAACAGGAATACGCCCGGCGCCAGCACCTCCAGCGCCATCACGATGAAACCGAAGATCAGCCAATTCCAGGTGCCGAGCGATACGAACATGTCGGTCATGACACGACCTCTTTATGCTGGCGTATGCCCTGATCGGAAAACCGGTCCCCACTTTTCCGGGGCATGCGCTTTAAATTGCCGCATGCACTTTTCGAAAATGCATGCGCTTTGATTACCCCTGTCGCGGCGGCACCGCCGGCGGCGTGGGGCCGGTCGTCGGCACCGAGCCGCCGCGGCGGGCGGCAGCGGCCGCGGACGCCGCGCTTTCGCCGAACGTTGCCTTGGCGATCTCGCCGATGCCGGCGAGCGAGCCCAGCATACTCATCGCTTCGACCGGAAGCATGATGACCTTCTGGTTCGGCGAGTCGGCCAGTTGCCCGAACGCTTTGATATACTTGTCGGCGATGAAATAGTTCAGCGCGGCGACATCACCCTTGGAAATCGCTTCGCTGACCATCTGCGTCGCCTTGGCCTCGGCCTCCGCGGAACGTTCGCGAGCCTCGGCGTCGCGGAACGCAGCTTCCTTGCGGCCCTCGGCCTGGAGGATCTGGCCCTGCTTGGCGCCCTCGGCGCGCAGGATCTCGGACTGGCGCTGGCCTTCGGCGGCCAGAATGTCGGCGCGCTTGACGCGCTCGGCCTTCATCTGCCGGCCCATGGCTTCGACGAGGTCGGCGGGCGGCACGATGTCCTTGATCTCGATGCGGTTGACCTTGAGGCCCCAGGGCGAGACCGCGGCGTCGACGACGCGAAGCAGGCGCTCGTTGATCTCGTCGCGATGCGACAGCACCTGGTCGAGATCCATCGCGCCCATCACCGAGCGGATGTTGGTCATGGTCAGGACGGTGATGGCCTGGGTCAGGTTGGAGACCTCGTAGCTCGCCTTGGCGGCATCGAACACCTGGTAGAAGGCGACGCCGTCCACCGTCACGGTGGCGTTGTCCTTGGTGATGACCTCCTGCTCGGGAATGTCGATCACCTGCTCCATCATGTTGATCTTGCGTCCGACGCGATCGAAATAGGGCACGATCAGGTTGAGCCCGGGGCTCAGCGTCTGGGTGTATTTACCGAACCGCTCGATGGTCCAGTCATAGCCCTGCGGCACCGTCTTCACGCCGGCGACCAGCGTGACGATGACGAGCAACACCAGAACAATCGCGAAAACATCGAAACCGCTCATATTTCCTCCAAGGCGGGAAAGCCCTTTCCCGCGCTGTCATTGGTCGGGAACGCGACCTTACCGGTTCAGCGGTCACCATTCACGTCGGCGCGGAGCGACATTTCCACAAGAAGTACGGAGGCGGAACGATCGCCGATAAGTATTGTGAGAAAGCCCTTGAAAGGGCACGGAGGCAACCTAGCAACGGCCGGTGTCCTAGTTGGACCATGTAAAATTCACCGGCTTCAGCGCGGCGAGCTCGGGCCGCTCCTTTCGCAGCTTCGCCAGTTGGACGGCCGTCGGCCTTGTCTCGAAACTGCGTTGCTGCCCCGGAAAGACGGTCGCAACGTAATACAGTCCGGGGGCGGGAAGATCGATCTTGGGCGTATGCACCGGCACGAATCCCATCGACGCGCCATTCGGGAGATAGGTGCCCGGGCGCCCCGTCGTCGTATAGTTTTGCAGCTCAAGCCCCGTCGTTCCGACCGCGACTGGAATCGCAACAAAGCCGTCCGGAGCAACGCTGATCCCTCGCGCATTGATCGCGGGAAAACCGTTGTGAACGAACTGAAGATAGTTGATCGTCTCGCTGCCGCCGTTCGCGACCAGGACAATGGCCGTATCGCTCTTGACGGCACCGCCGGCCCGCACCGCTTCCGGATACATGGTCGACGCTACGTCCCCGGTCGTGTTGCAGCCAGCGAGTCCGCAGGCCACGACAGCTACAAGCAACAATCCCCGCATGTAATCGCGCCCGCCCCGTTCGAGCCGCATCGCTCGCGGCAACATCCCCACCGTCATTTTGCCCCAGGAATTCCGGAATCACCAGTCGAAGGTAGCTTCGGCGCCCCTATTCAACCACGGTGTTGGCGAGCGCAAGCAGCGAGGGCGACATGGTCAGCCCCAGCGCCCTCGCCGTCTTCAGGTTGATCGCCAGCTCGAACTTGGTGGGGTTCTGGACCGGCAGGTCGGCTGCCTGCGCGCCTTTCAGGATGCGATCGATGTAGTTGGCGGCGCGGCGGAGCTGCTCGGCGCTGTCGGTGCTGTAGGACATCAGCCCGCCCTCGTCGACGAAGGTGCGGCTCCAGAACACCGCCGGCACGCGGGCTTCACCGATTGCAGCCAGGAGCTGGGCACGATTGGCCATGGTGAAGAAGTCAGGCAGCACCAGCAGGCCGCCGTCCTTCCGCGAAGCCAGCGCGGCGATCGAGCCAGCGTCGTGAACCGGCGCTGCCTCGACCGACACGTGAAGCGTCCGTGCGGCGTCCTCGATCGTGCGCAGCATCAGGGGCGCGAACGGCGCGGTGGCAGGATTGTAGACGACGAAGACGCGGGACACTTTTGGCGTGACCTGCGTCAGCATCTCCAGCCATTTGCCGGCGAGCGGGCCGTCGTAATCGGTGAAGCCGGTGATGTTGCCGCCGGGATGAGCGAGGTTTTTGACAAAGCCCTGGCTGACGGGATCGGTGACGACGGCGAAGACGATCGGAATCGTCGTGGTGCGCTGGCGCAGCTCCTCGACCGACGGCGTGCCGACCGCGAGCAGGATGTCCGGCTTGAGCGCCACGAGTTCGTCGGCGAGGCGCGCGATGCGTGCCCGGTCGCCGGCGCCGCTGCGCCAATCGATCCTGAGGTTGTCGTGCTCCTTCCAGCCATGGGCGGCGAGCGTCTCGACCAGGATCGTGCTGCGGGCCTGCCCGATCGCGTCATCCGCGGCCGTGACCGAGAGCACGCCGAGCCGCCGCGTCGCGTTCGGCTGCTGCGCCAGCACCGAGGCCGGCAGCGCGGCGATCGTCCCAAGAAGCGCCAAAGTCTCGCGGCGGTTCATGGGACACGCCATCAGATCCAGCCCTGAAGCTCGCGCAGCACCAGGGTGCGGATCACGTCCATACCGGGATCGCTGTCGTTGAGACAGGGGATCGCGGAAAACTGCTCGCCGCCATTATGCTTGAAGATCTCGGCATTCTCCTGCGCGATCTCCTCCAGCGTCTCCAGGCAGTCGGCGGAAAAGCCCGGCGTCACCACCGCGATGCGGCGCACGCCTTCCTTGGCCAGCCGCTCCATGGTCTTGTCGGTGTAGGGCTGGAGCCACTCGTCATTGCCGAAGCGGGACTGGAAGGTCAGCAGCAGTTTCGTCTCGTCCATGCCGAGTCGGCGGCGCAGCGCATCGGTCGTGGCGACGCAGTGGGACTGATAGGGATCGCCCTTGTCGACATAGGATTTCGGCATGCCGTGGAAGGATGCCACGATCAGCTCCGGCGCGAACGGCAGCGTCGCTAGATGCGTCTCGATCGAGATCGCGAGCGCCTCGATATAGGCCTCGTCCTCGTAATAAGGCGGCGTCACCCGCAGCGTCGGCTGATTCCGCAAGCGGGCGAGCACGCGAAACACTTCGTCGCAGACCGTCGCCGAGGTCGAGGCGGAATATTGCGGATAGAGCGGCACGGCGAGGATGCGGTCGCACCCCTTCGCGATCAGCGCATCGATGCCCGACTTGATCGAGGGATTGCCGTAGCGCATCGCCCAGTCCACGACGACGTGGTCGCTGTCAGACAGTGCGGCCGCAAGCTTGTCGCTCTGCGAGCGCGTGATGGTCTTCAGCGGCGACTCGTTCCGCTCATTGTTCCAGATCTTCTGATAGTCCAGCGCCTTGGTGCGGGGACGGCTGCGCAGGATGATGCCGTTGAGCACGAACTGCCAGACCAGCCCCTGGTCCTCGATGACGCGGGCGTCCGAGAGGAACTCCTTGAGATAGACCCGCACGCCGGGCGCATCGGCCGTATCGGGCGTGCCGAGATTGACCAGGAGCACGCCGACGCGCCGCAGGCTGGACCGGACGGCGGGCTTTTGCGCTGCGATGGGGGCAATTGTCGTCATGATCAGTTGCGTCGCGCGTTGCTCCGAACTTGTCAAGATGAGGTCGATTTCGCTAGGGTCGCGCCCAAGCGGGGAGGGGCTGATGACACTCGCGGAATTCTGCGTATTGGGAGCGCTGCTGCTTTATCTGGCGACGATCGTCTCGATCAAATGGACGCGGTTTCGCATCTTCGACAATTCCCGGCCGCGCGACCCCGCCTTCTTCGAGGATGCGCTGGCGCAGCGCGCGCTTGGTGCCCACCAGAACGGCATCGAGACCTTTCCGTTCTTCGCCTTCGCGGTGCTGCTTGCCGAATTCCGGGATTCGCCGCAGCGGCTGATTGACGAGCTCGCCGTGCTGTTCCTGATCGTGCGGATCGCCTACGTGCTGACCTATCTCGGCAACCGCCCGACACTGCGCTCGATCCTCTGGAGCATCGGTTTTGCGATCAATCTCGGGATCTTCTTCATGCCGGCGTTGAAGCGGTTTTTGCCGGTGTGATCTTTCTTCCTTCTCCCCTTGTGGGAGAAGGTGGCGCGCGTAGCGCGACGGATGAGGGGTATCTCTCCGCACGATTCAATCGTGAGAGGTTTGCTCGCGGAGAGATACCCCTCACCCGTCTCGCCGCTACGCGGCGAGCCACCCTCACCCACAAGGGGGGAGGGAAAGAGCAACCTTAAAAACACGTCGTCCGTTCGGCGGCGATGTAGCCGAACAGCAGGCCCGCGCCGAACAGCAGCACGAGAGCGGCGGCGCCGAATTCGATGCCGCGCATGAACAGCGCACCGCCGCCGTCGCGCCCGGCGCTGAGGCGGGCGGCGATGTCCTTGGCGGAGACGGCGACGACGGCGATAGCCGCGACCGTAATTGCGGTACCGAGTCCCATCAGCAAGGTCGCGGCGATGCCGGCCCAGAACAGGCCCTGCGCGAGCGCGAACACCAGCACCAGGATCGCGCCCGAGCAGGGCCGGATGCCGACGGTCAGGATCGCAGCGAACCCGCGCCGCCAGCCGCCGGGACCGGCGAGCTCGCTCGGCGTGGGGCCGTGGGAATGGCCGCAATGCTCGTCATGGACGTGGTCGTGCCCGTGGTGGTGATGGGCGTTGGCGTGACCTTGGTCGTGATGATGGTGATCATGACCGTGATCGTGGTCGTGATGATCATGGACATCATGGTGATGGCCGTGATCGTGATGGTCATGCGGCACGCCGGCGATCGCCGGCACCGGCTGGACCGCCTGCAGCGCGCGGATGAAGGTGCGGCCCTTGACCCAGACCAGCCGCAGGCCGAACAGCGCGATCAGGCCGTAGCTCGCGATCTCGATCGCGCCTTCCGCCTTGCACATGGTCTTGGCGGTGGCGTTCAGCACCCAGGCCGAGATGCCGACGATCAGGATCGCCACCAGCGACTGCATCAGCGCCGAGGCAAACGACAGCGCGATGCCGCGCCGCGCGGTCTCGCGGTTGGCGACGAGATAGGAGGCGATCACCGCCTTGCCGTGGCCGGGGCCGGCGGCGTGGAAGATGCCATAGGCAAAGGAGATGAAGAGCAGCGTCCACACCGCCGAGCCGTCGGACTTCGCGGCGCGAATGGTCGCCGACATCTGGCGATAGAATTCCGACTGCTTTGCCAACAGCCAGCCAATGACGCCGCTGGCCTCGGGCTCCGCGGCCTGCGCCGGGCGTGGTGCACCGAACGGATTTTGCGCGAGGAGATCGTGAAGCGCGGCGTCCGCCACACCGAGCACGACGACAGCCGCAGCGCAGGCAAGCAGCCCGCGTGCGAACGGGGAGAGTTGCGGCTTCAAGGGCAATCCACCGTGATCTTGTTGGCGAACATCATGCCGAAATTCGAGTTCTCACCGTTCAGGAAGGTCTGCTCGTTGAGCTTCTGCGCGGCGGCGGAGCCGTCGTTGGGACGATCGAGCTTCATCTGGCAGCCGGCGGGCGCGCCGACCAGCTTGACCGGATTGTCCTTGGCCATCTGGAAGTCGATGAAGTAGGAGCGGTCGAACACTTCGAGCACCAGCTGCTTGGGCTTGACCGGGTTCTTCAGCGGCAGCGTGAAGTGCAGGGTCAGCACGGTATCCTTGTAGTCGAGGAAGTAGTCGACCGGCTCGTTAAATCGCTCCTTCTTGCCGTCGCCTCGCGCGAAGGTGAAGTAGGCGTATTCCTTCAGCGACTCGACATTGGTCTGCGCCAGCGGCCCCAGCTCCTCGCGCGTATAGGCGCCCTTGGTCTTGCTCTCGAGCCCCTGCAGGGCATAGGCCGAGAACATGTCATCAAAGGTCCAGGCGTGGCGGACGCCGGTGATCGAGCCGTCGGCGGCGTAGAGCAGCTCGCTGGTCGCGGTGATCCAGACATGCGGATGCGCCCGCGCCGCGCCGGCTGCGAACGTCATCGCAGCGGCGAGCAACAGGCCGAACAGGGCACGCATGCCCATCAGGCTGCCCTTGCGCCATCGAGCAGGCCGCGCCGGCGGAGCAGCGCGTCGGGCTCCGGCGGGCGGCCGCGGAAGGCTTCATAGGCGGCCTCGGGATCGACCGATCCACCCGAGGAGTAGATGTCGTCGTGCAGGCGCTTTGCCACTGCAGGATCGAAGATGTCGCCGGCCTCCTCGAAGGCGCCGAAGGCGTCGGCGTCCATCACCTCCGACCACATGTAGCTGTAGTAACCGGAGGCATAATGGTCGCCGGAGAAGATGTGGCCGAACTGGGTGGGGCGGTGGCGCAGCGAGATCTCCTCGGGCATGCCGATCTTCTCCAGCTCCTTCTTCTCGAAGGCGCGGACATCCTGCGCGGCGGAAGCCGGCTGGGTGTGGAATTCGAGATCGACCAGCGCCGAGGAGACGAACTCGACCGTGGCAAAGCCCTGGTTGAACTTTCGTGCGGCGAGGAAGCGCTGGAGCAGATCGTCCGGCAGCGGCTCGCCGGTCTGGTAGTGGCGGGCGAACTGCTGCAGCACCTCGGGCCGCTCCTGCCAGTGCTCGTAGAGCTGGGACGGCAGCTCGACGAAGTCGGTGAACACCGCGGTGCCCGAGAGTGACGGATAGGTCACATTGGAGAGCATGCCGTGCAGGCCGTGGCCGAACTCATGGAACAGGGTCCGGGCATCGTCGGGCGACAGCAGCGAGGGCTCGCCGTTCGCGCCCTTGGCGAAGTTGCAGACATTGATGACGAGCGGCGCGATCTCGCCGTCGAGCTTCTGCTGGTCGCGCAGCGAGGTCATCCAGGCGCCGGAGCGCTTCGACGGCCGAGCATAGTAGTCGCCGTAGAACAGCGCCTTGTGCTTGCCGTCCGGCCCCTTTACCTCCCAGACCCTTACATCCGGGTGCCAGGCCGGCACGTCCTTGCGCTCCTCGAAGGTGATGCCGAACAGGCGGGTGGCGCAGTCGAAGGCGGCGGCGATCATGTGATCGAGCGTAAGATACGGCTTGATCGCGGCGTCGTCGAAATTGGCGCGCTGGAGGCGGAGTTTTTCGGCATAGAAGCGCCAGTCCCAGGGCGCGAGCTTGAAATTGCCGCCCTCTTCCGTGATCAGCGCCTGCATCTCGTCGCGGTCGGAGAGCGCACGCGCACGCGCCGGCTTCCAGACCCGCTCCAGCAGGCCGCGCACCGCATCCGGCGTCTTGGCCATGGAATCCTCGAGCCGGTAGGCGGCGAAGGTCGGATAGCCCAGAAGCTTGGCGCTCTCCTCGCGCAGTTGCAGGATCTCGACGATGGTGCCGTTGTTGTCGTTGGCATTGCCGTTGTCGCCGCGCGCCGTGAAGGCCTTGTAGACCTTCTCGCGCAGGTCGCGGCGGGCCGAGCTCTTCAGGAACGGCTCGGTCGAGGAGCGCGACAGCGTGACGATGGCCTTGCCGTGCATGCCGCGCTCTTCCGCCGCAGCCTTGGCGGCGGCGACAAAGCTCTCCGGCAGGCCCTCGCGGTCGGCCTCCCCCAACTCCATGAACCACTCCTGCTCGTCGCCAAGCAGGTGGTGGCTGAAGCCGGTGCCGAGTTGGGCGAGCTTCTCGTTGATCTCCGCCATCCGCGCCTTCGCCTCTTCGGAGAGGCCGGCGCCGGAACGGTGGAAACGGGTGTAGGTGCGCTCCAGCAGGCGGAGCTGCTCCGGCGAAAGACCAAGACCGGCGCGGTTCTCGTGCAGATGGGCGATGCGACCAAACAGCACGGCGTTCATCATGATCGGATTCCAGTGCCGCGCCATCCGCAAGGAGACCTCCTTGTCGATCTCCAGGATGGCCGGGTTGGAATGCGCCGAGACGAGGTCGTAGAAGACCGCCGCGACCTTGGTGAGGAGCTTGCCGGAGCGCTCCAGCGCCGTGATGGTGTTGGCGAAGTCGGCGGCCGCCGGATCGTTGGTGATCGCCGCGATCTCCGCGGAGTGATCGGCGAAGGCCTGCTCGAAGGCGGGCAGAAAGTGCTCGGGCTTGACCTCGTCGAAGGGCGGGGTCGCAAACGGCGTCACCCAGGCCTTCAGCAGCGGGTTGGTCTCGGGGTCCGTGGTTTGGCGGGGGTCTGACATCGCTAGTCCCGGTTTTTGTGGTTCGATTGTTGGGGTCAGCTATAGCACGCGATGGGGCTTTTTTGGGCCATTTGCCCTTGCTCCCGGCCGCCTTTTCGGGGAGATTGCGGCCCTCGAAGCCACGGACCCCAGAGCTCATGAACGCGCCTGTCTCCTCTTCCCGTCAGATCGTCTGGCCGAGCGTCATCACTGTCGTCAGCGCCGCCATCCTGATCGGCGCCGAGGTGTTCGGCGCCGCGTTCGCCGGCGGCTGGGCGCTCGCGATCCTGTTCGGGCTCGGCGAGCAGGGCACGCACATCCTGCAGGCTGTGCTGTTCGCGCTCGGCGTGCTCGTGATGACCGCGTTCATCCGCGCGGCTCAGCGCGTCGAGCCGTTCACGAAGCGCCGCTGACGCTTCCTCGCGCGCGCAAGACGCGCGCACGGCTGAGAAAACTTAACGCGCGTTCATCTTCCGCGCCGCTCGTGCAACACTGCGCAAGCAGATGTTAGGCAATTCTGTCCTCAGCCTAAAAAAATTCTTGCGAAGCTGAGTCAAAACGCTTATGTGCGCTCTTGCCCAATTTCGCACGTGCCTGTGGTCGTGTGTCAGTCGGTAGGTATCCGGACAAGAGGCCGGACAGCCGCCAAGGGGTGAAGAAGCCGAGGGGCTCTTCGGAAGTGCGGAAGTCGCGAGACCGAAAGGTCGGACGAGGAAGCAAACCCGGAGCGTCCAGCATCTCTCTCAAAGAGATGCCTAGTCGAAGGTGACTTCACTTTTTGCAACCGTGACTGGCAGCCGGAGGCGAACCGGCGCACCCCGCTCTCAACGGGGGACGCGACTTAAAGCAACGACGGATCGGGCTTTTTTGGTCTCTACCGGCAGTCCAACGCCGGCGCGGGCTACTGAAAAGGCTTGTCCTTCATTGCCAGGTGTGCGGGCGGGAACAATCCCAACCAATCCACGGCAGCACAGTCTGGTTTGAGTCTTTGGCTCGTCGCGCCTCCATCGCGCGATCTGGCCGGAGCGCTCTTATCCGACGACATTTTTTGAACGGATCCCCGTCGCTGGGCCGTTTGGGAGAGTGCTATGACCGAACGTATTCAGGAATTCCTGCGCAACCGCCGCAGCGAGGGCCGGGACACCGAGCCTTGCCTCGTCGTCGACCTCGAGGTCGTGCGCGACAATTACCAGACCTTTGCCAAGGCGCTGCCCGACAGCCGCGTGTTCTATGCCGTCAAGGCGAACCCGGCGCCGGAAGTGTTGTCCCTGCTAGCATCCATGGGCTCCTGCTTCGACACCGCGACAGTCGCCGAGATCGAAATGGCGCTGGCAGCAGGAGCTACGCCCGACCGCATCTCCTTCGGCAACACGATCAAGAAGGAGCGCGACATCGCGCGCGCCTTCGCGCTCGGCATCCGGCTGTTCGCGGTCGACTGCGTTCCTGAGGTCGAGAAGGTCGCCCGTGCCGCTCCCGGCGCGAAGGTGTTCTGCCGCATCCTCTATGACTGCGCCGGCGCCGAATGGCCGCTGTCGCGCAAGTTCGGCTGCGACCCGGAAATGGCTGTCGACGTGCTCGACGTTGCCAAGCGCCTGGGCCTGGAGCCGTGCGGCATCTCCTTCCATGTCGGCTCGCAGCAGCGCAAGGTGAAGGCGTGGGACCGTGCGCTGGCGATGGCCTCGCAGGTGTTCCGCGACTGCGCCGAGCGCGGCATCAACCTCTCTATGGTCAACATGGGCGGCGGCTTCCCGACCAAGTACCTGAAGGACGTGCCGCCGGTGGTCACCTACGGCCGCTCGATCTTCCGCGCGCTGCGCAAGCACTTCGGCAACCAGATTCCGGAGACCATCATCGAGCCGGGTCGCGGCATGGTGGGCAATGCCGGCATCATCGAATCCGAAGTCGTGCTCATCTCGAAGAAGAGCGACGAGGACGAGGTGCGCTGGGTGTATTTGGACATCGGCAAGTTCGGCGGTCTCGCCGAGACCATGGACGAGTCGATCCGTTACGCCATCCGCACCCCGCATGACGGTGCGGACATGACGCCGTGCGTGCTCGCAGGCCCGACCTGCGACAGCGCCGACGTGCTGTACGAGAAGAGCCCGTATCCGCTCCCCGTCACGCTCGAGATCGGCGACAAGCTGCTGATCGAAGGCACCGGGGCCTATACGTCGACCTACTCGGCGGTGGCGTTCAACGGCATCCCGCCGCTGAAGACGTACCACATCTGATTTGCCACATCTGATCCGCCTCTCGTTTTGAGGCCTGACGAACCCGGGAGCCGGTCCGCCGGCTCCCTTCCTGACATTGCCATTCTGACGACGTCTTGAGCCGGCGTGCTTCTCGCACGCGGGTTCAAGCGGGGACTGACGCGCCATGACTGCTTTTCGGAAGCCACAAGTCGCCCTCACTTCGAAAGCCGCTCCGTTCGCGATCCGTGCGGAACGTGCTGCCGACGTCGCCGCCCGTGAAGCGCTGCTGGATGCAAGCTTTGGCGAGAACCGCCACGGCCGCACCTGCCAGCGCCTGCGCGACGGACGTGCACCTGCCGCAGGCCTTGCCCTGTCGGCTGTGCGCGAGGGGACACTCGTGGGAACCGTGCGGCTGTGGCACGTCAGCGCCGGAGGCAGGCCCGCTTTGGTCCTCGGACCGCTGGCGGTGGACCCTGCCTTCCGCGAGCTCGGGATCGGCGCCGCGCTGATGCATCAAGCGCTGGCCGCCGCCCGGGCGCGCGGGCATGCCGCCGTGATCCTTCTCGGCGATGCCCCCTATTACGCCCGCTTCGGCTTCTCGCCCGAGAAGACCGGCGCATTGATGCTGCCCGGCCCGTTCGAGCGCGATCGCCTGCTGGCGATCGAATTCCAGGCCGGTGCGCTGGATGGCGTTGAGGGGATGATCGTGCCGACCGGCACGGCCCTGCCCAAACGGAGGGTAGTTCGCGCCCTCCAGGCGCACGCGGCCTAAGGGATTGCCATGATGGCGACGACTTAAGCCGCGTTCCGCGGCGATGCTCGCGCGTGCCCGTTCCTTTGGGGTTGCGCGGGCCTGAGAAACGCCCTTTAACCCGCCAACACCCCGTTCAGTCGAGGCCCACGACCATGTCCCGTCGCCTGATCTCCACCGGCTCTCCCCTCGAGAAGACTGTCGGCTACAGCCGCGCCGTGATCGACGGCGAGTTCGCCTTCGTCGCCGGAACCACCGGCTATGACTACACGACGATGACGATGCCATCAGATGTCACGAGCCAGTCACGCAACTGCTTCAAGACCATCGAAGCCGCCCTGAAGGAGGGCGGATTCGAGATGGCCGATATCGTCCGTGCGACCTACTACGTCACCGACGCCAGCTACATCGATGCCCACTTCGCCGTCTGCGGCGAGGTTCTCGGCGATATCAGGCCGGCTGCGACATTGCTGGTCGTCAGCGCCCTCGCCAAGCCCGAGATGAAGGTCGAGATCGAAGTCACCGCCAAGCGCCGCAGCGTCTGACAAGCGCCGCAGCGCCTGATCCACCCCCCCACCCTTTGTCTGCCAGCACGTTCCGGAGAAACCATCCCATGAGCCACCCCTCGCAGATCTACGCGAAGATCACTGGTCCCATCGTCATGGTCGGCTTCGGCTCCATCGGCAAAGGAACGCTGCCGATGATCGAGCGGCATCTCGACTACGACAAGTCGCGCGTCACCGTGATCGATCCCAAGGACGAGGGCCGCAAGGCGCATTGCGAGAAGCAGAACGTCCGCTTCATCCAGAAGGCCGTGACCCGGGACAATTACCGGGAGTTGCTGACCCCGCTGCTCACCGAAGGCGGCGGCCAGGGTTTTTGCGTCAATCTCTCGGTCGATACCGGCTCCACCGACATCATGGAGCTCTGCAATGAGCTCGGCGCGCTCTACATCGATACCGTCAACGAGCCCTGGCTCGGTTTCTATTTCGATTCCTCGAAGGGCCCGGAAGCGCGTTCCAACTACGCGCTTCGCGAAGTGACGCTGGCCGCCAAGAAGGCGCGCCCGGCGGGCTCGACGACGGCCGTCTCCTGCTGTGGCGCCAATCCCGGCATGGTCTCCTTTTTCGTCAAGCAGGCGCTGCTCAACGTCGCCGCCGACCTGAAGCTCAATGCCCCCAAGCCGAAGACCAAGGCCGAGTGGGCCGATTTGATGCGGCAGGCCGGCATCAAGGGCATCCACATCGCCGAGCGTGACACCCAGCGCTCCAAGTCGCCGAAAGAGCCTGATGTCTTCGTCAACACCTGGTCGGTCGAAGGCTTCCTGTCGGAAGGCGTGCAGCCGTCCGAACTCGGCTGGGGCACCCATGAAAAATGGATGCCCGAGAATGCGCGGACCCACGAAGCCGGCTGCGGCGCCGCCATCTATCTGATGCAGCCCGGCGCCAACACGCGCGTGCGCACCTGGTGCCCGACCCGCGGCGCGCAGTATGGCTTTCTCGTCACCCACAACGAGTCGATCTCGATCTCCGATTACTTCACGGTGCGCGACGCATCGGGCACAGCGGTCTACCGGCCGACCTGCCACTACGCCTACCATCCGGCCGACGATGCCGTGCTGTCGCTGCACGAAATGTTCGGCCGTGCCGCGAAGATGCAGGAAAAGCACCACATCCTCGATGAGAACGAAATCGTCGACGGCATCGACGAACTGGGCGTGCTGCTGTTCGGCCACGACAACAATGCCTATTGGTACGGCTCGCAGCTCTCCATCGAAGAGACCCGCCAACTCGCGCCCTATCAGAACGCCACCGGCCTGCAGGTGACCTCCGCCGTGCTCGGCGGCATGGTGTGGGCGCTGGAAAACCCGAACGAAGGCATCGTCGAAGCCGACGAGATGGATTTCGATCGTCTGCTGGAGATCCAGCTGCCGTATCTCGGCCCGGTGAAGGGTTACTACACCGACTGGACGCCGCTGACGGATCGTCCGGGACTGTTCCCGGAAGACATCGACACGAGCGATCCCTGGCAGTTCCGGAATGTCCTGGTGCGCTGACCTCTCAGCGCTTCCGGTTGATAGCGATGCCCGGCCTTGTGCCGGGCATTTCTTTTTGCCGACCTATTTCGCCAAGTAATCGAACGCCACGCTGCCGAGCCCGAGCGTCAGGTCCGCTTTGAAATGCAGCGCCGAGACCACCTCGCGCACCGGCAGGCGGGCGACGTCGCAGAGTGCGTGAGGAAACAGGCCAAGCGCGGCAGGGCCGGTCCATGCTTCCTTCAGCACGACGTCATCGAGATGAAACCGCACCAGCTCGCAGATCCGCGGGCTGCCGTCGACATGCGGGATGATCTTCAGGATGAAGTTCGGCGCCGCCATCGATTTCAGCACCATGTCGTGGTCGACCTTGCGGTGCTTGTAGCCCATCGTGGCCGAAGCGCAGAGGACCGAGCCGTAATGCAGCGAGCCGACCAGGACGTCGCTCTCGATCTCGATCTTGGGCCTTGCGAGCTTTTTCGGAAAGCCCCACAGCTCGCGGCCGCCGGCGATCGGGGCCTCGTCGTCCAGATACATCGCGTGGGTGTAGCCGCCCTCCTCGCCCTTGAAGCGGACCGGAATCACCTGCCCGGTTTCGGTGTAGTCGCCGAATCCGGTCGAGTCGGGCATGCGGATGAATTCGTATTTCACCACCGGCTCCGCCACCTCGAGCGGCTCGGGCACGATGGCGGCGAGGGCTTCGGGATCGGTCCTGTAGGTGATGATGAAATATTCGCGGTCGAAGAAGCGATATGGCCCCGGCGGGAATGCCGGGTTGGTGAGCGGCATCGAATAAGCGGTGCGGCGGACGTCTTCGATCTTCATGGGAGGCCCCATCTGTCGTTGGCGCGACAGATTATGGAACGGGCCGTCTGCCGAGGCGAGATCAAATGCGCGTCACAATACGCCGGCCGCCGGGCTACTTCTCCTTGATCGGCGGCGCGATCTTCTCCGCGGGCGCCGCCGGCAGTGCCGGCTTGGTCGCCGCACCCTGCGTCTGCGGATCGGGGCGCGCGGGCTCGGGGGCCGGCGTGGTCGGCCGGTCGCCACCGGGCTTGGCCTGCGCGGGCGTCTTGTCCTGATCGCTGGACGGCGTGCCCTGGAGCGGTTGCGTCGCCTGCGCCGTCTGCGTCCGGCTTTCGGCCCGGATCTGCGCCAGCGATAGACCTGACACCACGACGCCTGCTGCGAACAGCGAGCAGGCGATCATCAGGTCGCGTTTCAGTCTGCGCTTGTCATTTGGGCCGGGCATGTCGATCACCGCCTTTGTCCGCGGGACCAACGAACTTGCCCGACTGCGGTTCCATGGCGGACGAGGCGGGAACCGTGCCTTCGCGCGCCAAAACGCCACGCTCAGTCGGAGGTGTTGACTTCCGCGTGGCGGACGCCCGGCAGGTGCTGGAGATCGGTCGCCACCGCGTTCAGCTCGTTCGGATCGACTGCGGTCGCAACCAGCTTTGCGACAATCTCGATCAGGTCATCCCCAGTCTCAACCACGTCGATATCGGCCACCGGATATTTCGCGGCCTCCAACTTGTCGACGAGACGGTCGCGCATGTCGGGCAGGGCGTCGGCCGCGACGGCGAGCTTGAAATAGTAGGTCGCCTCCGAGGTCTTCTCGTTCAGCGGAATGCGGTTGATGGCGTTGACCAGCGGGCGCAGCATGGTGTTGCCGGCGATGACGAACACGGTCAGCGCGGCCGCCTGCGCGACCATGTCCGCGCCGGCACAGGAGCCGACGGCGGCCGAGGCCCACAGCGTCGCCGCGGTGTTGAGCCCGCGCACGTCCATGCCCTGCTTCATGATGACGCCGGCGCCGAGGAAGCCGATGCCCGAGACAACATAGGAGATCACGCGGACCGCACCGTCGGCGCCGGTCAGGTGCATGGCGAGATCGACGAAGGCGGCAGCACCGACCGCGACCAGCACGTTGGTGCGCAGACCCGCGGTGCGCTGGCGGTACTGCCGCTCGGCGCCGATCAGCGTGCCCAGCACGAAGGCTGTGAACAGGCTGACCAGCGTGTCGGCGAAGTCAGCAATCTGGAAGGTCGTCAAAAACCGCATGGTCCCTCGCACGGGTTGGCACACGATCTATGCGAGAGTGCCGACGAGGTCAATTTGAACGGGCACCGGCTGTGGAAGCCGATGCCCGGTCGTCTTGCTTTCTCCGCCTTAATGAGCGGCCGCGAGCAACATCTGCTGGGGCGGCGTGTAGTTCAGCACGGTGCCGCCGTTGCCGTCGGAGGCGAGCACGAAGGACGAGGCCGAGTATTGCGCCAGCAGGGCCCAGGAGTAGCTCTGGCCGCCGTCGGTCGTGACCGTCAAATTGTTCGCGCCGTCGACATCGACACTGCTGACCACCGTGTTGCGGAAGTCGATGGTGTCATCGGCGCCGAAATTGGCGATCGAGCCGGTCAGACCCGCCGGCGTGTCCAGCACCAGCGCTGCGCCGTCGGAGCCGCCGAAATCGACGTTCTGGAGCAGGCCGCCGGCGTAGACATGCTCGCTGCCGCCATCCAGATGCGCGTTCGAGACGTTGCCGCCCGCCCCGACATCCTGCTCGCCACCGCCGCTGACCGTCGTTGCGGTCGCAGCGCCTGCGACGAACTGATAGCCGCCATTGATCGTCGCGCTGCCGTCGGTAGCGCCGGCGTCCACGTACTGGAAGCCGCCGGCTGCGATCGTCGTGCCCGTTGTCGCGCCACCGGAGCCGACATATTGCCGCCCACCGGCATTGATGACGGTGCCGGCAGCGTGGCCATTGCCGAGCACCTGCTGATCGCCGTCGAGCACGGTGTCGGTGACGGTACCTTGGTAAACATCCTGGTAGCCACCCGCCGCGACCGTCGTTCCGGCGGCCCTACCGCCCTGATAGACGTGTTGGGAGCCGCCACTCGCGACGAGGACGCCATTCGCCGTGCCGTAATCGTATTGATTGCCGCCGGCGCCCACCGTCGTGCCCGTCGCCGTTCCGCTCAGATATTGCGTTCCGCCGTCGATCGTCGAGTTGACGTCGCGGCCGCCGGCGGCAACGGACTGCTGTCCGCCAGCCTTGATCGTGGTGTGGGCCGAGGTGCCGTTAGCGTAGACCTGCCCGAAACCGTACAACAGGGTATCTGTCGCACGCCCACCGGCGCGGATGTCCTGATAGCCGCCGGCTTCGATCATCGCGCCGGTCGTGCCGGTGCCAAAAACATGCTGCTGGCCGCCGTTCTTGACCACCGATCCGGTCGAGATGCCGTAGTCTTCTTCGATTCCGTTGCGCAAGACGGTCGCCCCGACCGAGGTGCCGCGGACAACAAGGCTCGGGTTGAAGGACGAGGAGGCCGCCGCGACGATCGCGTTCTCAAGTGAGGCGCCGCTCGCTAGCGTGTAGCCAAAGGCGAGAGGGATCGATTGCGACACGCCGGTATTGCCGGCGGCGTCGCGCAGACGGGCCGTCACATAGGAAAGTCCGGTTGCCGGAGACAGATTGTCCAGCCGCCAGGTGCCGTCGGCGGCGCTGGTGACTGCGTGATCCGTTGGACCAAACGACAAGGTGAGCGCGGAGGTCGCGTCAGCCAGGTCGAGCGTGCCCCGGACGGTGATCGAAAAGGGCGTTGCATCGGAATTTTCGATGCTCGTGATCGCGAGGACGGGGGCGGTCGCATCGACCGTAAAGGTGAATGCGGGCCCGGGGTTGCTATGGTTGCCCAGGCTATCCGTGGCGGTCGCGGCGTAGCTGTAGGTCGAGCCGTCCTGGAGGCCGGACACGCCGAGGCTCCAGCTGCCGTCGCTGCCAACCGTGGTGACGCCAACGACGGAATTGTCGCCGGCATTCGTGACCGTGACGGTGTCTCCGGCATTGCCGGAGCCGGACAGGGTCGTCATCCCGCCATGGAAGTGCGCCGCGTTGATGTAATTGTTGCCGTCCGCACCCGGCGTCACGTCCGCATCGACGATCGTCAGGGCCGGAGGCGTGCGGCTGATCGTATATTGCGTGGTGGTCGAATTCGGCGCGGTGAGGAAAACATCCTCGCCGGTCGAGGAGTTGCTCGTTGTCCACTCCACCACCACGTCGGCTTTTCCGTCTCCATTGAGGTCACCGACGGTGATTCCGTTGGCGCCCGAAGCGAGCGGCAACGTCACCGCCGGGCCGAACGTGCCGTCACCGCGACTGTAGAAGGTCGAAAGCGTATTGTTGCTGCTAGCGACCACGGCGAGGTCCGTTTTACCGTCGCCATTGAAGTCCGCGGCCGCCAAGTTCCAGATGGGCGCCGGTGTCAGGAAGGTCTGTGGCGACGCGAAGGTGCCGTCGCCGTTGCCGAGCAGGATCGCAATCGAGTTGTTGGTTCCGAGTGCAAGATCAAGCTTGCCGTCGCCGTTGAAGTCGCCGCTGATCGTTCTGGATGAGGTGCCGGCCGTGATCGGGGATTGGAACGTGCCATCCCCGTTGCCAAGCCGCACGGCAACCGGCGAACTTGACGAGTCCTGCACAAGCAGATCGATCTTTCCATCGCCGTTGAAATCTCCGCTTGCGAAGGCGTTGGAGGCATTCGTGGCAATGGGCGATCCGAAAGAACCATCGCCGTTACCGAGCAGCAGCGACGTGCCGATGTTGTTCGACATGATCACGTCGGCCCTGCCGTCGCCGTTGAAGTCGGCAAACGCCCTGATATTGCCGCCAGTGCTGCCACCCGTCGCATACTTCGTCGCCGCCGCGAACGTGCCGTCGCCATTGCCCAGCCTGACGTCCAGGGTCCCGGTGAAGATGTTGCCCATCAGGACGTCCAGCTTGCCGTCGCCGTTGACGTCGCCGAGTCGAATCGACGATTCCAGCTCCGAGGCGCCGGTCAGCGAGGTTTGCTTGAACTGGCCCGTGCCGTCATTGGTCCTGACATCGAGAAAATATGCGGAAGCGCTGACGGTTCGGATGTACACCATATCCTGCTTGCCATCGCCGTGGACGTCGCCGACCGCCGCCGTGTTGATGATGCTGAAGCGCGGGCCGGCCATCTGCGACTCGGACTGGAATGGCCCGATATAATAGCCGCTGGAATCGTGCACATTGGTGCCGGTCAGTTGCAGCCCCAGCGAACCGCTGCCCGAGCCGGTGTTGACCGTGACCGTGTAGCTCGCGCCGTTGCTGCCAGCCACCGGCGTGATGTCCGTGATGCCGGCACCATTGATGCTCCCCGTCGTGGCGAGGGTGAACTGATCGACCGTGACGCCGGACACCGGCTTCGAAAAGGTGACGGTGTAGTGCACGACGGACGCGTCGGTCGACGACGGATCGGTGCCTGTGATGCTGACGAGCGTCGGAAGATCGGGGATGAGTGGCATGGGGATTCCCTGGCGTGGCGCTTGATGCGAGGATTCGAATTGCACGCCGGCTCCGGACAGGCCGACGCCAAGCGCAACTGATCGCGCGGCAGCAATTCGAAATTGCACGCCGTGCTCTCTACATCTGCGACCCTACAGGGACTGCTTGTCGGTTATGTTACACATTAACGATAAACAACATAACGCAGGGAGCCTGTGCCTCGCAGAAACCGGTCCCTCGCAAGATCGACAGACGATCCATGCGAGAGTTGCGCCGCGGTCAATTTGAACGGGCATCGGCGCTATGGAAGCCAATGCCCGTCCGTCTTGGTTTTGCCTGCCTTAGTGAGCGGCCGCGAGCAAGGTCTGCTGTGGCGGCACATAGCTCAGCATCGTTCCGCCGTTGCCGTCGGCCGCGAGCACGAAGGACGAAGCTGCGTACTGCGCCAGCAGCGCCCAGGAGTAGCTCTGGCCGCCGTCGGTCGTGACCGTCAGATTGTTCGCGCTGTCGACATCGACACTACTGACCACCGTGTTGCGGAAGTCGATGGTGTCGTCAGCGCCGAAATTGGCGATCGCGCCAGACAGGCCCGTCGGCGCGTCGAGCACCAGCGTTGCGCCGTTCGAGCCGCCGAAATCGACGTTCTGGAGCAGGCCGCCGGCGTAGACATGCTCGCTGCCGCCGTCGAGATGCGAGTTCGAGGCGATGCCGCCCGCCCCCACTTCCTGCTCGCCACCACCGCTGACGGCTGCGGCGGTCGCAGCACCTGCGACGAACTGATAGCCGCCATTGATCGTCGCACTGCCGTCGGTGGCGCCGGAGTCCACATACTGGAAGCCGTCGGTCTCGATGGTCGTGGCGGTGGTTGCGCCGCCCGAACCGACATATTGCCGCCCGCCGGCATTGATGGTGGTGCCGGTGGCATGGCCGTCCGTGAGCACCTGCTGCTCACCGTCGAGCACGGTGTTGGTGACTGTCCCCTGGGAAACGTCCTGATAGCCGCCCGCCGCAACGGTCGTGCCATCCGCACTGCCGCCCTGATAGACATGCTGGATGCCGCCGCTCTCGACAAGAACCGCGATAGACGTCCCGTAGTCGTACTGAACGCCGCCTGCGCCAACGGTCGCGCTCGTCGTTGACCCGACGATGTACTGCCGGCCACCAGCGATGGTCGCACCGCTGTCGGTGGCGCCGGCGTCGACATACTGGAAGCCGCCGATCGCGATGGTCGTATTGGTGGTCGCGCCACCGGAGCCGACATATTGCCGGCCACCGGCATTGATGACGGTGCCGGCAGCCTGGCCACCGGCAAGCACCTGCTGATTGCCGGCGAGCACGGTGTTGGTGGCCGTCCCCTGGTAGACGTCCTGATAGCCGCCCGCAGCAACGGTGGTGCCGCTGGCACTGCCGCCCTGATAGACGTGTTGGGAGCCGCCGCTCTGGACCATTGCGCCGGTCGCTGTGCCGTAATCGTATTGATTGCCACCCGAGCCGATCGTGGCATTCGCGCTGCTGCCCGTCACATATTGCGTACCGAAGACAGTCGCATCGTGGTCGGCGCCGGCCGTGCTTTGGGTGCCAAGAGCCTCGATGACGGTGCCGTAGGTGCTGCCGTTGACGTAGATGTTCTGGAGTCCGCCCGACTTGATCGTGGTGTGGATCGCCGTGTTGCCGACCGTTTGCGTGCCATAAAGCACCGTGTCCTTGGCGGTCCCCTGGAAGCTCACGAGCTGAGTGGCGCCAGCCTGCACCAGGGTCCCGGTCGCCGTGCCGTATTCGAGCCCTTGGCTCCCACCATTGTATATCGTTGCCCCGGTCGAGGTCCCGCGGACGATTTCGCCCGCGCCAGAGAGAACGATCGCGCCGGTCTCCGCGGCGTTGGAATCCACGGTGAAGAAACTGTCGACAACCACCGCGTTGGCGAGCTGCGTGCTGGAGACAAGCGTATAGTTGCCCCTGATGAGCGTATAGGTCGGCGAGGCGCCGACATTGCCTGCGGCATCCGAGAATCTAGCCACGATCGTCGTCAATCCGTATGGCACGACCTGGCTATTGAACTGCCACGATCCGGTCGCGCTGGAGACGATCACGTCGGTCCCTCCAATCGAGACGGTCACCTGCGCCGGCACGTCGGTCGTCCCCTGCAGGGTGACCTTCGGGTTTGACACCGACGAGTCGGCCGACAAATTGATGCCCGTGATCCCGAGCGATGCGGTCGCATCGACCGTGAAGGTGAACGCCGGGCCGACGCTGCTGTTGCCGTGGGAGTCGGTCGCAGCCGCGACATAGCTGTAAGTGGTGCCGTCCTGCAGGCCGGACACGCCGAGGCTCCACGTGCCGTTCTGGCCGACCGTGGCCGTGCCGACGACTGCGTGAGTCATGGCGTCGGTGACCGAGATGGTGTCGCCGGCATTGCCGGTGCCGGCCAACATCGTCGCCCCACCATGGAAATGCGCCGCGTTGATGTAATTGTTGCCGTCGGCGCCGAGCGTGACGTCCCCGTCGGTGATGGTCAGCGCCGGCGACGTCCGCGCGATCGTGTACGCCGGTCCCGTCTCGCTGGATGAACCGGTCAGCAGGATATCGGTGCCCGAACTTTGAGTGAAAGGATTGGTGCCGAATTGATATCCGACCAGAACGTCGGCCTTGCCGTCGCCGTTCAGGTCACCGACGCCGATCTGCCCGGCGGTCTTGTCGAGCGGCGAGATCCTCACTTGCCCGAACGTGCCGTCGCCGTGACCGAAGAAGGTCGAGAGCGTGTTGTTGGTTCCGACGACCACGAGATCAGCCACGCCATCGCCGTTGATGTCGGCGACCGCGCCGGATCCGATCGTACCCGCCGCCTGAAGAGTCGTCCCGGACGAGGTGAAAGTACCGTCGCCGTTGCCGAGCAGGATCGAGATTGTGGCGCTGCTGACGGCCGCCATGTCGAGCTTGCCGTCACCGTTGAAATCGCCGGTGAGGACAGATGTCGCCGTCTTGACCGGGGACGACGGAGCCTGGAACGTGCCGTCACCATTGCCGAAGCTCAGCGCTATTGCCAGATTGGTCGAATTCCTCGTCACGAGGTCGAGCTTGCCGTCTCCATTGAAGTCGCCATAGGCGATGGAGCCGACGCCGAGATTCGTGGTGATGGCAGTCCCAAACGTACCGTTGCCATTTCCTGGCAGGACCGTGCTGCCGACGACGATGTCGAGCACGCCATCGCCGGTCACGTCGATCACTTTAGGTGTTTGATAGACGCCGCTGCCGGCGGAATAGCTCGTGTTGGCCCCGAACGTGCCGTTACCGTTGCCGAGACGAACAGTCACGGTACCGTCGAGGGTGACCTGTGCGATGTCCAGCTTGCCGTCGCCATTCAGATCGGCAAGCGCCAGCAAGGGCAATAGGCCTGGGCTCGAGGTGTTCGAGGCTGAGGAGAAGTGACCGGTGCCGTCGTTCAGCGCCACGCTGACGTAGCTCGGGTTGACGAAAAAGTTTGTCCCCATCACGACGTCCAGCTTCCCGTCTCCGTTGACGTCGCCGATCGCGAAGGACGTCGGGCTGTTTACGGTCAGCTTCGATTCGGATTGGTACGGTCCGACATAGTAACCATTGGTATCGTGGACGTTGCTTCCCGTGAACTGGAGCGCCACCGAGCCGGAGCCGAATCCGGTATTCACCGTGACCGTATAGCTCGAAAGGTTGCTGCCGGCGACCGGTGTCACGTCGGTGATGCCCGCGCCGCCGATGCTGCCACTCGTTGCAAGGCTGAACTGATCAATCGTGACGCCAAGAACAGGCTTCGAGAACGTGACGGTGTAGTGCACCGTTCCGGCGTCGGTCTGGGTCGGATCGGTCGCTGTGATGCTGGTGATGGTCGGAAGATCGGGGATGACGGGCATCTGAATTCCCTGCGGTGGCGCGTGTTGATGCGGGGATTCGAAATGCACACTGGCCCCGGACAAACCGGCGCCAGGCACATTCGATCGCGCGGCAGCAATTCGAAATTGCACGCCGTGCTCTCTACATCTGCGACCCTACAGAGGCTGCTTGTCGGTTATGTTACACGATAACAAAAATAACATAACAGGGAGAGGCTGTGGATAGTCGGCCTCATAGCTCCAGTAGACCGCCGTCCCCATTTTCGTCGGCGAAGGCCAGCAGCGTGCCCTTGGCGTTCCAGGCAATCGCGGCGACCGGAGGCGTGCCATTGCGGCGAACGAGGATCTCGGCGCCGTCCTCGAGCCGCACCATCAGCACGGTGCCATCGCTGTAGCCGGCGGCGAGGATGTCGTTCTTCGGATGGCAGGCGACCACGGACACGCGCGCCTGCAGGGGCGCGAGCATCGCGGGCTCCTTGCCCATCGGGCCGTCCTTGCTGCCGAACGGCCAGATGATGACTGTGTCGGCACCCGAAGTCGCCAATCCTTTGCCGCCCGCGCTCCATGACATCGAGCGGACGCGGCCGGGATAGCCGGTCATGCGCATGTGCCTGTTGTCGGCAAGCCGCCAGCCGTGCAGCGCCGCCTCGTGCATCGTGGTGACCAGGAACTTGTTGTCCGGGCTGAAGGTGACGCCGAGATGCGAGCCGGCCCAGGGCAGGAATTCGGCCGATCCTTCCATGTTCGGAAACCACAGCGTCGCGCCGTTGTAATGGGCAATCGCGAGCCGCAGGCCCTTCGGCGCGAACGCGAGACCGCCGACGGTCGAGGGCACCTCGAGCGACTTCTCCTCGGTCTTGCCGCTCTTGACGGTGGCCGTCTTGCCGGCCGACCAGGCATAGGCCCCGTCGGGATGCAGCGCCACCGCGTCGATCCAGCGCCGCTTCGGATCGGTGGCGAGCAGCGTCACCTCACCCTTGGCGTCGAGCGACACGACCTTGCCATCGTCGCCGCCCATCATGAGGCGCTTGCCGTCGGAGGCGGTCGACAGAATGCCGCTACTATGCACGGCGACCGTCGTGATCTCGCCCTTGGCGTCGACGAACGCGACATTCTCCTCGCCGCCGACGAAGGCGGCGCGGGGCCCAAGGAAATACACCGAGGTCACGCCCATCCCGAGCGTAACAGGCTTGACGCGATCGGTGACGGAGACGATCGAGGCGGAATCGGGGGCCGGCGTAAACTCTTTCATCACGAGACGATGCAGCTCTCAAAACCCTCGCGAATGGCCTTTTCCGGCAATTCGCGACCGATGAAGACGAGGCGGCTCTGGCGCGGCTCGCCGTCCTTCCATTTCCGCTGGTGGTTGCCCTCCAGCATCATGTGAACGCCCTGGAAGACGTAGCGGTCATCGTCGTCGTGGAACGCAAGGATGCCCTTGGAGCGCAAAATCTTCCCGCCCTCCACCTGCACCAGGTTCTGGAGCCAGGGCATGAACATGTTCGGATCAAGCGGCTTGTCGGTCTTGAGCGAGAGCGACTGCATGTCCTCGTCGTGATAGTGCTTCAGGCCGTGGCCGTGATCATGGTGGTGATGGTCGTGGCCGTGATGATCATGGTCATGGTCATGATCATCGGCATTTAAAAAGTCCGGCTCGATGTCGAGGATGCGGTCGAGGTCGAACGCGCCGCGGTCGAGCACGTCAGCCAAGGCCACCGAGCAGCGCTCGGTGCGGTGCAGCTTCGCATAGGGATTGATGGCGCGGATGCGGGCCTCGACCTCGGCAAGCTCCGGCTTGGTGACGAGATCGGTCTTGTTGAGCACGATGACATCGGCGAAGGCGATCTGGTTCTTGGCCTCGGGCGCATCCTTGAGCCGGTCCGACAGCCATTTGGCGTCGGCAACCGTGACGACGGCGTCGAGCCGCGCGTTCTTCTGCACGTCCTCGTCGACGAAGAAGGTCTGGGCGACAGGCGCGGGATCGGCAAGGCCGGTGGTCTCGACGATGATGGCGTCGAACTTGCCCTTGCGCTTCATCAGGCCGTCCATGATGCGCACGAGGTCGCCGCGCACGGTGCAGCAGATGCAGCCATTGTTCATCTCGAACACTTCCTCATCGGCGCCGATGATGAGGTCGTTGTCGATGCCGATCTCGCCGAATTCGTTGACGATGACGGCGTATTTCTTGCCGTGGTTTTCCGACAGGATGCGATTCAAAAGCGTGGTCTTGCCGGCACCGAGATAGCCGGTCAGCACGGTCACGGGAATTTTCGGGGAAGTCGCTTCAGACATAAGAACTCCGACATCGGGCTTTTCCGCGCGACGCGAGGCGGGGTGGCCCCCTGCCCTAGTGGTCAAGCGCGCTGGTCAGGGCCTTTATATTGTGCCTGACCATGTCAATGTAAGTGGGGGCAAGCCCCTTTTCGCCCGTCAGACCGTCCGAAATCAGGGTCCCGCCGACCTTGGCCCCGGTCTCGGCCGCGATCCGCCGGATCAGACGGTCATCACTGATGTTTTCCAGGAACACGGCCGGGATCTTTTGGGCCTTGATCTGGCCGATGATGGCGGCGATGTCCCGCGCGCTGGGCTCGGTCTCCGTGGAGACCCCCAAGGGGGCCACGAACTGGACACCATATTCGGCGGCGAAATAGCCGAAGGCGTCGTGGGTGGAGATCACCTTGCGCCGCTCCGGCGGGATTTTCGCCGCGGCCTCCCGCACCTCGCGGTCGAGCGCTTCGAGCTTGTCCAGATAGGCCTTTGCCCGGGCGCGGAAGAACTCGGCGTCGTCAGGGTCGGCCGCAGCCAGCGCATTGGCGATGTCGCTCACGTAGATCCTGGCGTTGGGGACGGACTGCCAGGCATGTGGATCCGCGGCCGAGCCGAGCTTCAGCGGTGCGATGCCGGCACTCACGGTGACCACCTGCGCCTTGCTTCCTGCGGACTGCACCAGACGGGGCAGCCAGCCTTCGAGGCCGAGCCCGTTGACGATGACGAGCTTTGCATCCGCAATCCGCTTCGCATCGCTTGGCGCGGGCGTGTAGACGTGGACGTCGCTGTCGGGGCCGACCAGCGTCGTGACGTCGACCCGATCGCCGCCAACGTTCCGGACGAAATCGCCGAGGATCGAGAAACTCGCGACGACATTGAGCCGCTCAGCCGCATGCAGCGGCGAGGCGATCAGCAGGAGCACACAAAGCAGGAGGCGCCGCATCGTCACGCCTCCAGATGCCGGCCGGGAAACATCTGCCGGACGATGCCGCCGACGCGGCCGAACAGCACCGAGACGATGTAGAGCACCGTCGCCACCAGAATGATCGCAGGCCCCGACGGCACGCGGGTCTGGAACGACAGCACGAGGCCCGCATAGCCCGAGACGGCGGCAGCGACGACGGCGATGCAGATCATGACAGTGAGATCGCGCGACCAGAACCGGGCAATGCCGGCCGGCAGGATCATCAGGCCCACCGCGAGCAGCGTGCCGAGCGCCTGAAAGCCGTTGACGAGGTTGATCACGACGAGCGCGAGGAAGGCGAGATGCGCGGGGCCGCCGGCACGGCTGACGGTGCGCAGGAACAAGGGATCGACGCTCTCGATCACCAGCGGGCGATAGATCACCGCGAGCACCAGCAGCGTGACCGTGGCGTTGAAGGCCACCACCAGCAGCGTCTGGTCGTCCATCGCGAGGATGTTGCCGAACAGCACGTGCAAGAGGTCGATGTTGGTGCCCTTGATCGAGACGATGGTCACACCCAGCGCCAGCGAGGCCAGATAGAAGGTCGCAAGCGAGGCGTCCTCCTTGAGCCCGGTCGAACGCGCGACCACGCCGGCGAGGATCGCAACCGCAAATCCTGCAACCAGGCCGCCGGCGGTCATCGCGAACAGATTGAGGCCGGAGAGCAGGAAGCCGACGGCAGCGCCGGGCAGGATCGCATGCGCCATGGCATCGCCGACGAGGCTCATTCGCCGCAGCATCAGGAACACGCCGATCGGCGCACCCGCCAGCGACAGCGCGATCACGGCGGCGAGCGCGCGCCGCATGAACTCGAATTCGGTGAACGGGCCGATCAGCGCGTCATAGATCATCTGCGATCACGCCGCCCGCGAGCGTCCGTCCTCGGCGCAAGCCGTGGCACTATCGTCAAAAGCCTCGCACATCCGCATCGCGACCAGCAGGTTTTCCGGCGTCAGCACCTCCGCCGTCGGCCCCCAGGCCACGGGACCGCGCGCCAGCACCAGTGTTTCGGTGAAATGGTTGCGCACCATTTCCATGTCGTGCAGCGCGGCGAGCACGGTGCGGCCCTCGCCGTGCCAGTGCTTCACCAGCGCGAGCAGATCGGCCGTGGTCTTGCTGTCGATCGCGTTGAAGGGCTCGTCGAGCACGATCAGGCGCGCGTCCTGGAGCAGCACGCGCGCGAACAAGATGCGCTGCATCTGCCCGCCCGAGAGCGTTCCGATGGGGCGGTTCTCGAAGCCGTTGAGGCCGACGGAAGCGATCGCGCGCAGGATCTTCTCCCGCGCAGCCTTGCCGATGCCCCCGAACAGGCCCGCGTCGCGCCACAGCCCGGTGCCGACGAAGTCGAACACCGAGATCGGGAAGCTGCGGTCGATCTCCGCGCTCTGCGGCAGATAGGCGATATCGCGGCTATCGAGCCCGCCGAGATGGATGCTGCCGTCGAGCGGCCGGAGGATGCCGACGATGCCGCGCAACAGCGTCGACTTGCCGGCGCCGTTCGGGCCGATCACGGCTACCAGCGCACCGGAGGCGACCTCGCCGTTGAGATGATGCACGGCCGGATGCCGGTCGTAGCCGAGCGTGACATTATGGAAGTGCACGGCCGCCATGGTCACCTCATCGCCAGGAAGACCACGCCCCAGAGCACGGCACAGACGGCAAGCGCGGCCGCGAGGCGGCCGGCCATGGTCATGCGCAGGATCGACCAGGGCGCGTCCTGGGCCGGATGGGGCGAGGCCGCATCATGGACATGGGCGTGGGTATGATCGTGTCCATGCGAATGCCCGTCGCCATGAGAATGGTCATGGGACTGGCCATGAACGTGGTCGTGGTGATGAGCGTGGGACGCGGCGGGAACCATGCCAGCGACGTTATATTATAACATTACCCCTGTCCACGGCCGGCTCAAGGCTTGCCGATCACCATCGCGATGGCTGCGGCGACGAACGGGAACGGCACCGAGACGGCGCAGCGGAACCAGACGAACCGGGCCGGCATGAACGGGATTTCCCATAAAATCACCCGCTGGAAGGCAAATAAGGCCCAGGCGACGACATAGGCAACCACCTGCGGTACCCCACCGCCCGACTTCAGCGCCACCGTGCCGATGGAGAAGCCGATCACGGGTCCGCCGGGCGTGGCGGCGCCGGCGACCACGGCGGTCGCAACCCCGAGCCAGCCACTGTCCGGCCCGAGCCAGCCGGTGATCACCTCCTGCGGGATGATGGCGGCGATGTAGCCGGAGCCGATCACCCCGAGCGCGATGCGCGGCACGATGTTGATGAAGTCCATGGAGCCTTCGCGGAGCGAGGCCTTGAACACCGGTGGGCCGCGGCGAAAGGCGATCAGGCCGACGCCGAACACCGAGCCCCACAACAGGATGTCGATCAGAAGCGCGGCGCTCAATTCTCGTCGTCCTTCGCGGCCGGCTGCGGATAGATCCGAACATAGACGAAGCGGCCGAGCGCGCCGGCGAGCACCGGCAGCGGCAGCGAGATCAGGATCCGCCACAGCGTGAAGTCGGTGCCCATGATCGGGATTTCCCAGGCCACCGCGCGGCCGTAGCCGATCAGGGTCCAGCTCACGACCATGGCGATGGTGGCGCCGAAATCGGCGCCGACGGCGAGCAGCGCGCTCGCCACAGGATAGGCGGTGAAGGGTCCGCCCGGCAGGATCGCACCGAAGGCGGTGCCGATCAAAAGGCCCATCAGGCCGGATTTCGGCCCGAGCGAGCGCGAGACTTTTTCGTGCGGCAGGATTTCGGAGATGAAGGCCCCGAGCAGGCAGCCGGCCAGCACGCGCGGCAGGATGCCGCCGAACAGCGAGAGGTCGTGCGTGAGAATCTCCAGGACACCGTCCGTGCCATCACGCCGCCAGACCAGGCCCGCGCTCACCGCCACCAGCACCGCGATGATGATGGTCGACCAGCCGATCGGCTCGCGCACACGCCCCGGCCGCGGCTCGGACTCCGCGTCCTCGGCAGGCGCCGGATTGTTCGGGGAAGGCTCTGACAACGGGCTCGGTGGGCTCGAGGGTGATGCCCATCCTGATTAAGGGCGCCGCCCATGCGATGCAAACAGTACGATGGCGGGAAGCGATGCGCACCTCGCGCAGGGCCATGCGAAGCAGCAGTCGAATTCCGCACAGCAAAAAGGCGGTCGCGCATGCGACCGCCTTTTCGAGTTCGTCATCCCGGAGCGGCGACGCCGCACCCGGAAAGTGTGATGGCTCAGGCCTTGTCGAACAGGGACTCGACGTATTCCCAGTTCACGAGGTTCTCGACGAACGCCTTCAGATAGTCCGGACGGCGGTTGCGATAGTCGATGTAGTAGGAGTGCTCCCAGACGTCCACGCCGAGGATCGGGGTGGCGCCGTGCACCAGCGGATTCTCGCCGTTCGGGGTCTTGGCGATCTCGAGCTTGCCGTTCTTGACCTGGAGCCAGGCCCAGCCGGAGCCGAACTGGCCAACGCCGGCCGCCTGGAAGTCCGTCTTGAACTTCTCGAAGCCACCGAGGTCCTCGTTGATCTTCTTCTCGAGCTTGCCCGGCAGCTTGGTGCCGCCGCCATTGGGCTTCATCCAGCTCCAGAAGTGGATGTGGTTGTAGTGCTGGCCGGCATTGTTGAACACGGCCGGGTTCTTGCCGAACGAGCCCTTGACGATCTCCTCAAGGGACTTGCCTTCCCATTCGGTGCCCTTAAGCGCGTTGTTGCCGTTGGTGACGTAGGCCTGATGATGCTTGTCGTGGTGGAATTCCAGCGTCTCCTTCGACATGAACTGGCCGAGGGCGTCATAGGCGTAAGGGAGTGGGGGCAGCGTAAAGGTCATGGGTTGTTGTCCGCGACTGATGGGGAACTGGCTTAACGGGGACTCTTATAGAAGGTTCCACCGCCGTTAAATACCGCCAATTTGCGAAATTGCGTGATGCGGCCGATTGGCCGGATTGCATAAAATCGACGCATGTGGGGCGCGCTTCGACAGGCCGTAAAATATCATTGCCTTTGAGGCGCTTATGGCGGAACGAACGCACCATGGCGCGGAGATGCAAAAGAGAAAGCAATGAGCATCGAGATCGACATCCTGAACGGCGACGCTTCGTGGCGGATCGCACAGCCCCTGCTCAGTGCGGTCTGGGGACGCGACGCCGCCGAGAAGCCGTCGTGGAGCCACGTTAAATGGGCCAATGCCGACCTTCGCGTGCTGATCGAGACGCCCGAGGACGGCCTCGTCTGCCACGTCGGCATCTACTTCCGTACCGTCACCTGGAATGGACAGAAGGTTCACATCGGCGGCATCGGCGGGGTCTGCACCCGCGAGGACCGGCGCGGCCGCGGCTACGCGACCATGGCGATCGACGCAGCCATCCACACCATGCGCGCCAACGAGGCGGTCCGTTTCGGGCTGCTGTTCTCCGAATCGAACAATTTTGCGTTCTACGAGGCCCGCAGCTGGCTCCCCTTCAAGGGCGAGGTCTATTGCGAGCAGCCGGAGGGTCGGATCCGCTTCGACTACATGGCGCCCTACGTCTTCAACATCGTCCGCGCGCCGACGCTGGGCACCATCGACCTATGCGGCCTGCCCTGGTGAGCCCTGCGTGAGGGGAGGACTGGCGCGAAGATGCTGCGCCCGATAAGATGTCGATCGTCATCCAATATTCCGCCCGGTGAACATGACGATCGACGCCTCCGCAGACGCCGCGCCGCCACGTGCACCGGTCGCTTCCCCCATTGCGAGCCTGTTGACGGCGCCGATCCTGCCGACACTGCTGCGGCTCGCGATCCCCAACATGATCGCGATGGTCGGCAGCACGCTGGTTGCGATTGCCGAGACCTCCTATATCGGCCGGCTCGGCACCATTCCGCTGGCGGCGATCGCGCTGGTGTTTCCGTTCGCGATGCTGACGCAGATGATGAGCGCGGGCGCGATGGGCGGCGGCGTTTCGTCCGCGATCAGCCGCGCGCTCGGCGCAGGCGATCGTGACCGCGCCGCGACGCTGGCGCTGCACGCCGCCATCATCGGCCTCTGCGGCGGACTGTTCTTCACGGTGATGATGCTCGCCTTCGGCCGCAGCTTCTTCACGCTGCTCGGCGGACGCGAGCGCGTGCTCGAGGAAGCCAGCGGCTATTCGCAAATGCTGTTCTCCGGCGCGGTCGCGATCTGGCTCGTCAACACGCTGGCCTCGGTGATCCGCGGCACCGGCGACATGCGCCTGCCTTCGATGATTCTGATCGGGGCGAGCGCGCTCCAGATCGCGCTCGGCGGCACGCTGGGGCTCGGCCTATTCGGCTTGAAGCAATTCGGCATGCCGGGTGTCGCTGCCGGCCAGTTGATCGCCTTCACCTGCGCGGCGATCTTCTTCCTCTGGTATCTCCTGTCCGGCCGCAGCCGGCTGCCGCTGAAGGTCCGCACCTTCCATTTCGAACGCGCGATGTTCCTGGACATCCTCAAGGTCGGCGCGGTCGCCTGCCTGTCGCCGCTCCAGACCGTGCTCACGATTCTGATCTTCACAAAAATCCTCGCGACCTTCGGCACCGAGATGCTGGCCGGCTACGGCATCGGGTCACGGCTGGAATTCCTGCTGATCCCGATCACCTTCGCCTTCGGCATCGCCTCGGTGCCGATGGTCGGCATGGCGATGGGCGCCGGGCATGTGAAACGCGCGCGGCGTGTCGCCTGGACCGCGGCCGCGGCCTCGGGATTGACCGTCGGCCTGATCGGCCTCGTCATCGCGCTTGATCCGGCGTTGTGGGTATCGCTCTTCACCGGGGATCCCGGCGTCACCGCGGCGGCGCACAGCTATTTCCACTGGGCCGGTCCGGCCTTCGTGTTCTTCGGCATGGGCGTGTCGCTGTATTTTTCCTCGCAAGGCGCAGCGCGCGTCGGCGGTCCGGTGCTGGCCTCCACGGCGCGGCTGCTGATCGTCGCGATCGGCGGCGTCGGTCTCATGACGGCGCAGGCGCCGGCCTGGACCTTGTTCGCACTGGTCGGCGTCGCCATGGTCGTGTTCGGGCTTTCGACCGCGGCCTCGGTCGCCTTCGCACGCTGGGGCAAATGAGCGCAGGCAAATAAGCGCGGGAATGTGATTCCATCCAGCGTTGCACTATCCTGCCGGACTGCTATGGAGGCGCCTCCATTTTCGGGGGCACTTTCCATGTTCGGCAGATTCGCCATCCTTTCCATCATCCTGACTGCACTGTTTGGTGCGACCGCCGCCCACGCGCAGAGCGCCGATGGGACCTGGCTGACGCAGGCCGGCGATGCGCGCGTCAAGATCAGCAAGTGCGGCGGCGGCATCTGCGGCCATATCGTCTGGCTGCGCGAGCCCTATGACACCGCGACCGGCCAGCCTGCGATCGACAGCAAGAATCCCAATCCAGCGCTCGCCAAACGCGCGATGATCGGGCTGCCGCTGTTCAGCGGCATGGAGCCCTCAGGGCCGAACAAATGGTCGGGCCAGATCTACAATGCCGATGACGGCAGCACCTATGCGAGCAACGTCTCCGTGACTGGTGCGGATTCGCTGCGGGTCGAAGGTTGCGTCGGCGCGCTCTGCGGCGGCGAGACCTGGACGCGCGCGGGACGCTAGCTCGCGCCTGCCATCATCGCCTTCAACGCCGTTGCCGCCGACGCGTAGCCGCCGCGCGCGCCGTCGATGAAATGGACGTGGTCGCTGCGCAGGGCCGATGGCGTGAAACAGGTCATCATCGCGGCGTCCTGCGGGTAGAGGCCGTAGCGCACGACGCCGTCGCGTGCCGCAGCCGCGAGACGGTCGCTCAACGCGCGCTCGAGCTGCGGGGTGCAGTCGAGGATCATGCGCAGGCCGTCGTCATATTTGCGGAAGTCAGAATTCTCGACCACCTGGCGCTTGTAGACGTTTGGCACGAAACCGCCGACGTTGAGGTCGAAACGCATGATCAGATAGACGAACAGCGTGTAGGCCAGCACGCGGGCGCGGCGCGCGACCAGCGGACCGCCGCGTTTGGTGCGGGCTTCGAATTCCAGCCCCTGCGGCGGCCATTTCAGCGGCGGCCCCTGCGGCGGCACCGGGCGGCCGCCATCAGGGCTGCGCTCGACGAGATGGATGATGTCCTCGATCACCTTGCGGAAGGCGTGCGGATCGACACCGCGCGCCGGCATCACCAGCACCGACAGGATCAGGCCGCGCGCGGACGGCATCACCTCGAAGCGGCAGGACAGGCCGGAAAGATCGGGCTGCGTGCCGGCGGGTGCCTCGGCGACCGCGAACTCGCCGCGCTTCATGGCGGCGTCGGCCCAGGCGAGCCCTCCGCCGGAAAACATCGCATAGGACAAATTGGCCGACGGACCGAAGCGTGCGACGCGCACGTCGAGCCCCTGCGCGCGAATTGCACCCACCGGCACCAGCGCGACGCGCATCTTCAGATCGAGGTCTTCCCGCACCCAGGTTGCGGTCGCGGCCAGCGCCTCGCGGGCACGTTCGACATCGGAAGGCGCGACCGCAAAGCTCGCGCCGTCGCCGCCGAACACGAAGGGGAATTCGCGTCCCTCGAGCGCGTTGGTCACCGCCGCGATCACGGCGGCACCGGCCATGTTGACCGCCTTGTAGCGCTGCGCCGCAATCGCCTTGGTGGAATCGACGATGTCGGCAACGCCGATGCTCCAGTCGTCAGGCAATCGCGAATAGAGCGCGGGGTCCATCAGGCTGGTGAAGCCGCGAAAGACGGGAATGCTGCCGTAGAAGGATTCGCCTGATGTCATCGAGTGATGCCGGATGGTTGGGAAGCGCGTCCGAGGAAGATACGAGGCAGGATCGATCCGGGTTCGCCGCCCGGCGTCCCCTCTTTCGATTCCCGATCATTGGCCGAAATGCACCCGGACAACAAGATCGCGCACGCTGCAAATGCCGCAGTCCGTCATTGATCGGCGTCAAAGAGCCGGCCGGAAGAGCGGCTATGGTCGGGGCATATCCAGAGATTACATGGGATGATCGAAGTGCCCGACTTCGGCAACAAGGACTCGACGGCTCCAGTGCGCCGACGCACGCGGCTCGATCCGCTCAGCGCGGTGAAGATGCCGGAAGCACTGACCGCGGCCGTCGACGCCTGGGCTGAAGCTCATCACTTGTCGCGTTCGGCTGCGATCTGCAAGCTGGTCGAACTGGGCCTGAAGGTCGCGCCCCCGGCATTCTCGTCGGCCCAGCCGGTCGCATCCGACGCCACCAGGATCGAGGCGCTGGCCGTGCACGAGATCGAGCGGCTGCTCGACCCCGCATTGCCAACGGACGAACGCGAACGCCGCATACGCCGCCTGACCGAAGGGCCGCCGGAATTTTCACGCGAGCGGATTGACCTGCCGAAGTGAACGCCTAGTGGAGCTTTTCGTCCTCGCGCTTGCGCAGGGCGTCGAGAGAGAGATCGTGGCAGCCGACCAGGCGCACGAATTGCTGCGGATACATTTCATGACCGTGTCCGCCGGAATTCTGATGCGTCATCGGGGGGCAATGGACATCGTCCGGCTTCGCGCGAGGCTCCTCGATCCGGGCTTGATTTGAAGCGGTCATGTTTGAAGTGGCCATCGACTGCTCCCTCTCGATTAGGGCAGATCGATTGACGTAAGCCAATCGATTGCGGGGCATCTTACGACCAAATCCGGCTCGATGTCATTGCGTCGGATCAACTCAATCGTGGCGGCGGAGTTCCGCTTACGCCGTGTTCCCCGCATCGATCGTGAACACGGTGCCGGTGACGTTGCGGCCGCCCTCGCCGAGCAGATATTCCACCATGCGCGCGACATCGTCGGTCTCCGGCAGGCGACGTAGCGCGCTGCGGCCGGCGATGCGCTTGCGTCCTTCGTCGGAGAGATTGTGGGTCAGCTCGGTGTCGATGAAACCAGGCGCGATCGCGTTCACGGTGATGCCGAGCTTGCCGACCTCGCGCGCGAGCGAGCGGGTGAAGCCGGTGGCGGCGGCCTTGGTCGCGCCGTAGACGGACAGGCCGTTGTAGCCCGTGGTCGCGATGATCGAGGAGATGTTGATGATGCGGCCGGCACCGTCCGCCATCATCTGGCGCGCGACATATTTGGTGAGAATGATCGGCGACAGCACGTTGAGCTGCACCAGCGCCTCGATCTCGGAATTGTGCATGGTGGCGAGCAGGCCTTCGGTGCCGAGGCCGGCATTGTTGACGAGGCCGTAGATCGGGCCGAACTCGTCGCGGATAAGCTTTGCGAACGCCGGGATCGCGTCGATCACGGCGAGGTCGCAGGCGCGGAAATGCAGGCGCCCTTCGGAGGGGCCGATCGCCGCCCTGAGCTCTTCGCTCTCGCGCCGTGCCGCCGCAATCACATTATAACCGGCATCAGCCAGCCGCTTGCCGATCGCAAGGCCGATGCCGCGGCTGCCGCCGGTGACGAGGACATTATGCATCGGTGCGCGCCAGTTTTCCGGCCGGGGTGACGTCGAGTGCATCGACGAAGCGGATCACCGCCGGCACCTTGTGGGACGCGAGCTGCGCGCGGCATTGATCCAGGATCTGGTCCCGGATCTCCTTCACCCGCGCCTGATCGGTGCCGTCGGCAAGGATCACGTCCGCGACGACGATGCCGCCGGTGATCGGGCTGCGGCGCGATTTCGCCCGCGACATCCGCACGTCGGAATGACGATTGATGACCGCCTCGATCTCCTCGGGGTGAACCTTCAACCCGCCGATATTGATGATGCCGCCGCGGCGGCCGACGAAATAATAGCGGTCACCGCGCAGCTCGACGATGTCGCCGCTGTCGACGAACCCGTCGTCATCGGTCAACGCGGCCGCATTGCGGCCGATGTAAGCATGCGCCGTGCGCGTCGAGCGGATGCGCAGCGAGCCGTCGACGACCTTCATCTCGACGCCGTTGCGGTTGCCGAGATAATCGGCCGGAAAGCCCTCCAGCCCGTCATTGACGGCAAAGCCGACGCCCGCCTCGGTCGAGGCATAGGCGTGACCGACGGAGGAATTCGGGAACGCGGCCTTCAGGCCGTCGAGCACCGCCTGGTCGGCGATCTCGCCGGACAGACGGACGTATCCCGGCGCGAACTGTGCAGCCGAGCCGCTCATCAAGAGCTTGCGCCAGTGCGATGGCGTGCCGGAGATATGGGTGACACCGCGCGCGTTCAGGCGCGCGACGTGGTCGCCGAGCGCTTCATGCGGATCGGACAGCACCATCGAGCCGCCGGAGAGGATGGCGCGCAGGAAGATCTGCAGGCCGCCATAGCGGCGAATGTCGTAGAATGTCGCCCAGGCCGGCGCGGGTCCGCGCGCAGGGCCTTCGGCGACGATGGCGCCCGTCAATGCTTCCAGCGTATGGCCGGCGATTTTTGGTACGCCCGACGTGCCGGACGTCAGCATCAGCCATTCGGTGGCGCGTTCGGTCCTGGCCGGCGTGGCGGCCTGAAGCGGCAATTGCGCGGTGACGACGAGCGCGATTGTCTTTGCGGCCCATTGCGCGGGCTCGTCGGTGACGACGGCATCGATCTCGGCGTCCGCGATCAGCGCATCGAGATGCGCCGGATTGAGATCGGGCGGGCACAGCAGCATGCGCCGCGCGACACCGTCGAGCTCGACCATGGCGAGGCCCGATTTGAGCTGGTCCGACAGCTTCAGCAGGACAGAGCGGCCCGCCAGCTCACGCAGGCGGCCGCCCAGAACCGTATGCGGCAGCACATCCGTCAGCGACACCACATGATGGGCATCGGAGATCGTGCGGCCCTTGAGCTCCGGGCTCAGATAGTCGCGGAGCGCAAAAATCTCACGCGGGGACATTTTCGTAGGCCCGCACGAAATCGCCCACGGTGGCGGGGAACGCTACGTCCTCGGAAATGGTGAAGGGATCGACGCCGGTCTCGTCCTCGAGGCGCGCCACCAGAATTGCGAAGGCGAGGGAATCGAAACCCGTCTCGTGCAGGGACAGATCGTCCGAGAGTGCGGGAAGCGTGACGTGCTGCTCCTTGGCGATCTGCTGGATCGCTTCGATGACCTTAGACCTTACCGACATGGCTGGCTCACTCTTGTTATTGATGGTTCGTGTTGCAGCGGCTCTTGATGACCGCCTCCCCAAGGCCCGTGTTGTTTACCCGACAGAAGTAAATGGCTTCTTGGACAATTCAGATAAAATTGGACCTATCTGGCGGATTTTCGTGCGGCTAGAACCTGATCGCGCCATCGATGATCCCTGCGTACACATCCGCGTCCAAGGCGATGTAGCCGCCGGATTTCGGGTCGAGCATGAACAGCGGATCGTTGATCGTGGCCGGATCAAAGCCGTCCCGGGCCAGCTCGCCTTTCTTCTGCTTGAACGTCTCGGTCGCATCGAGCTCGCGCGAGATGCGAATGAAGACAGGGCGGGCGTAAACCGGCAAGCGCTGCGCCAGATGGGCGGGTAGCCCCTCGATGTCAAACCCCTCGTTGACGACGATGGCGCTCATGCCGGCGCGGCCGTCGGTGCCGGGGATGCTGATGCCATAGGTGGTGGCATCGATCACGCCGGTGAAATCGCGCACGGCGTCGTTGACCTCCGATGTCGCGACGTTCTCACCCTTCCAACGAAAGGTGTCGCCGATGCGGTCGACGAAATGGAAGAAGCCCTTGTCATCGAGCCGCATCAGATCGCCGGTGCAGAACCAGACATCACCCTTGGCGAAGACGTCGCGCAGGATCTTCTTCTCGGTCTCGCCGGCGTCGGTATAGCCCTCGAAACGGCCACCGCCTTCATCCGCGGTGCCGATGCGGCCGATGGCTTCGCCGGCCTCGCCCCTGGCGCACGCAACGCAAAAGCCCTCTTCGTTGCGCAGCGGTGCACCGCTATCAGGATCGAGCTTGACGAGACCCGCCGGAAAGCGATGCGCGAGCAGCGGCGGAACGCGGCCGATCGCACCCGGCTGGCCCTCGACGTTGAACAGCGAGAAATTGCCTTCCGTCGCCGCATAGAATTCGAGGATGCGCGGAATGGCGAAGCGACCCTGAAAATCCTCCCAGATGTCGCCGCGCAGGCCGTTGCCGCAAACGAGCCGCAGGCGGTGACGGTTCTCGTATTCGGACGGCGCCGCCTTCAGAAGATAGCGGCAGAGCTCGCCGATGTACTGGAACAGCGTGCAATCGTGCCGCACGATGTCGGGCCAGAAGTTCGAGGCCGAAAATTTCTCCGCGATCACCACCGAGCCGCCGGCGGCGAGCATGCTGCACGGGGCGACAATGCCGCCGACCGAGTGGAACAGCGGCAGGCAATCATAGAGCCGGTCCTGCGGGGTGGCGCCGGTAAGGCCGGCGAACCAGAAGCCCCAGTTGAGGATGCGGCGGTGGCTGATGCTCGCCGCCTTCGGCAGGCCGGTGGTCCCGGAGGTGTAGATCAGCAGGGCCCGGTCGTTGATCGTCACGTCGCCATGCTCGTCCGGCGAGAGCGGCCCGTCCTCGAGCGCGGCAAGTGCGACGTCGATCGCGCGCTCGCTGCGGGCATCGCCATGGGTCCAGACTTTTGCTTCTGTCTTCAGGTGCGGCGACGCGCCGTCCAAGGCTTCCATGAGCTCGTGCGCGACGATGACATGCGACGGCCTGGCGACATCGACGCAATGCGCGAGCGACTGGCCGACGAGCCTGGTGTTGATCAGCGCGACCACGCCGCCGACCCGGCTGATGCCGAGCCACGCGGCAACATAGTCGATGCCGTTCCGCATGATCAGCGCGACGGTATCCCCCTTGGCCACGCCGACCGAGCGCGCCCAGCGCGCATAGCGGTTGATGCGCTTCGAGAGGCCTGCGTAGTCGATCGTTGTCTCATCTGCGACCAGCGCGGTGCGAGCGGGCTGACGCTGCGCCCAATCGTCAACGACGTCGGCGAACAGCCGGCCCGGCAGCGTCTCGATGCGCGCGGTGAGCTCGATCGCCTTCAGCCAGATCTTTGAAGCCGAAGGTGCGCGCGCGACTTTCGGTTGCTCGATGACGCCGGTGGTCATGCCGTCCATTCTTTCGGAACGTATCTGCTGCTTCCCCAAGCTTAGCTCGCGCGCCCTGCCCAGGTGTTAAGAGACAAGGTAAAGCCAGGTTAGTACGTGATTAACTCTGGCCATCCGACGCGGGCGAGTTCGGCGGCATGCAGACGGCGGCGACCGACCGCCGGCGCAAGGTGATCGAGTTGTCGGGGATCAGGAAGGCGTAGCGATCCGGCCTCGCCGAGGCTAGGCGCTCCCTGGCAAACGGGCTATGCTTTTCTACCCTGCGTTGTCATGGCTACGAAAGGGAGACGTCCCGTGGCTCACGATCCGTCAGAGTTTCCGGTCCAGGCCGCGCCGTTCGAGCAGCGCCTGACGAATTTCGCCGGCCGCGTGAAGGGTGGGCAGGCCAGGGTGGTTGCGATCGGCTCGTCGACCACGGCGGGCGAAGGAGGCATCGCTCCCTATCCGCAGCGGCTGCTGGCGGATCTTCGGATCAAATATCCAAATGTCGGAATCGAGGTGATCAACCGGGGTGTCGGCGGCGAAGAGGCCCCTGCTGAGCTCAAGCGGTTCGACCATGACGTCTTCGATCTGAATCCCGATCTCGTCATCTGGCAGGTCGGCACCAATTCAGTATGGCAACCCGCCGATCAGAATCCTCCCTCGTTCGCAGACACCACGAAGGCCATCCGCGAAGGTGTCGACCGGCTGCTCGACGCCGAGCGGATCGACGTGATCCTGATGGACCTTCAATATGTGCCGGCGCTGCTGACACCGGCCAAGCTCAAAAAGACGGAGGCCATGGTCGAGGCGATCAGCGAGATCGCGCATGTGAAGGGCGTCAACGTCTTTGGTCGCTTCGGGCTGATGAAGGGCTGGTACGATGTCGCAAGGATTTCGTTCGACCGCATGGTCGACCCGGGCGATGATAGCAGACTGCACGCCAGCGACTGGACCACGGACAAGATGACGTGGCAATTGACCGACGCGATCGTCGCCGCTGCCAACAGGGCGCCTCACGGCACCTAGCTCTGCGCGCTCCGCCGGATTCGCAGCTGAACGGGTGGCGGGCGCTAGCCGCTTCGCCTGTAGCGTGGGCGCGGCGGCGCAACATTGACCGGATAATACGGATTGAGATCGCAGGTCGCGGCGCGGCCCGACGCCGTGGCGCGGCACTGCGGCAGCGACGTGAAGGAGCAATCGTACCACTCCCCGCCGCCGCCGTTCGCGCCGGAATAGACGTGCATGCAGACGGGATAGCTGGGATCAAAGGTCTGCGCATGCGACGGCGCAGCTGCGGTCAGCGCGCCGACGGTGATGATCAGGCCGGATGAGAAACGCATGAGGGATGTTGCTGCGTGCCGCATCGCGAACAACTACTGCACCTTCTTGTGACGCTTGCGCGGGGGCGGCGGCGGTTCGTTGTAGGCGTAATAGGGATTGACATCGCAGCTCGCCGCGCGGCCCGACGCCGTGGCCCGGCACTGCGGGATCGAGGTGAAGGAGCAGTCGTAATAGTCGCCGCCACCGCCCCGGCCGCCCGAAGTATAGACGTGCATGCACACCGGATAGCGCGGATCATAGGTCTGGGCGTCGGCATCTGCCGCCACGAACAGCGTGGCAATCGCGGTGAGGGTCAGGACAGGCAGGCGCATGGAGACATCCTCGAATCGATGGCGGCGTCGGATCTGATGCCGACGTCCTCCTATGGCATAACACCACGCCGGAGGCGACTGTTCCTCCGGCGGATGACGGCAAGGTGAGCGGGGTGCGCTGCGCGCGCTACCCGCCCAGCCCCTGCAGGACCAGCCGGTTCAGCCTTGCCGCAAACGCGGCAGGGTCTTCGGGCAATTCGCCGTCCAGGATCTGCGCCTGTTCGAGCAGGATCAGACTGAGATCGTCGACCGCCCTGGAGCCGGCCTGCGCCCCGGTGATCGCCGTCACCAGCGGATGGCGCAGATTGATCTCGAGGATCGGCTTGGTGCGCATGCCGCGGTTCTGCTGCGACAGGATGCGCTCGAGCTCGCGGCTCGGGCCCTGACTGTCGGCGACGAGGCAGGAGGCGGAGCTGGTGAGGCGCGTCGAGACCTTGACGTCGCTGACGCGCTCGCCGAGCGCGGCCTTGATCACCGCGATGGTGGCGGCCTCGTCGGCTTGCGGCTCGTCCTTCTTCGCCTCGTCGGCCTCGTCGGTGCGCGGGATCAGGTCGAGATTGAGATCGCCCTGGCTCAGCGATTTCAGCGGCTTGCCGTCAAACTCCGATGGCATCGAGGTCCAGAAGGCATCGACCGGATCCGACAGCAGCAGCACCTCGATGCCGCGCGCGGTCGCGGCTTCCAGCCGCGGATTGGACTTCAGCCGCTCGATGCTGTCGCCGACGAGATAATAGATCTCGGTCTGGTTCGGCTTGAAACCGGCGATGACGTCCTTCAGCGAACGCTTCTCGCCCGAGGTGGTGGCGAAGCGCGACAAGGACAGCAGCTTTTCGCGCCGCTCGAAATCCTCGTAGATGCCTTCTTTCAGCACTGCGCCGAAGGCGTCCCAGATCCTGGCAAAATTCTCCGGGTCCTTGTCGGCAAGGCTTTCCAGCTCGGACACGACTCGGGTCGCCACGGCTTTCCGGATCTGCGCGAGCTGCGGATTGTTCTGGAGCATCTCGCGCGAGATGTTGAGCGGGAGATCTTCGCTGTCGACCACGCCGCGGATGAAGCGGAGATAGCCGGGCAGCAGATCGGCATCGTCGGTGATGAAGACGCGGCGGACGTAAAGCTTCACCCTGCCCTTGCGGTTCGGCTCGAACAGGTCGAACGGCTTCGTCGACGGCGCGAACAGCAGCACGGCGTAGGAATAGCGGCCTTCCGCGCGGTAGTGCAGCGTCATCGCGGGATCGTCGAAGGCGGAGGCGATCTGCTGATAGGCCTTCTTGTAGTCCTCGGCCGTCAGCTCGGACTTGGAACGCTGCCACAGCGCGCTCGCCGAGTTGATCTGGCGCGGCTCGCCCTCTTCCGGCACCAGCTCGATCGGGAACAGGATGTTGTCGGAATAGGCACTGACGATGCGCTCGATCTCGTAGGTCTCGAGATACTTCTTGGCGTCGTCCTTCAGGTGCAGGACGATCTCGGTGCCGCGTGCCACGCGCGCCACTTCCTCATCGCTTGCGTGCGCGATCTCGAAGCCGGAGCCGCCGGAGGACGTCCAGCTCCACACGTCGCTCTCGCCGGCACGCCGGCTGACGACGACGATCTTCTCGGCGACCATGAAGGCGGAATAGAAGCCGACCCCGAACTGGCCGATCAGGCCGAGGCCGTCCTTGGCCTCCTTCAGCTTCGAGACGAACGCCTTGGTGCCGGAGCGGGCAATGGTGCCGAGATGGTCGATCAGCTCCTGGCGCTCCATGCCGATGCCGTTGTCGGCGATCGTGAGCGTTCCGGCCGTCTTGTTGGGGATGATCCGGATCTTGAGCGCGTCGCCCTCGCCCAGCAGCGCCGGGCTGGCGATGGCTTCATAGCGCAGTTTGTCGCAGGCGTCCGATGCGTTGGAGACGAGCTCGCGCAGGAAGATGTCGGTCTCGGAATAGACGGAGTGCACCATGAGGTGCAAAAGCTCGGAAACCTCGGCCTGGAAAGGCTGCGTATGCGCGGCCGTATCTGACGTCGTCATGCGTTTACCCGGTCAATCAAGGGGAAAGAAACCCGGGATATAACGCGAGGGGATAGGGGATCAAGTGGACGTGAACTATCGCCCTCCCGGCGGGAAGGCGATTTGTCCGTGGCGGCCAAGGGCGGCGAAGAAGAATCAGGTCACACAGCGGCCGGGCTGGAGCAGCTTTGCGACCTCGGTCAGGGAGCTGACCATCGGCTCGCAGGCAATCGTCGGCCTCTTGGGACCCTGCTTCCGGTTCTGGAGCAGCACCGGCGGCTTGGCGTTGCCGGTCTCGATGACCGCGCGGACCCGCAGCAGCACCGACGTCTCGGCCAGATCGTTCAGCCGCATCGACACGGTGCGGGTGGGAACCGGGGCCTGCTTGACGTCGGCGAACCGGTCGGCCTTGCCGGAACGGTTGACGTTGTGACCCGCATCTTGCGTGGGCCTGTCGGCGACCGCCTGCCAGCGGTCGGCCAGATCATGGCCGGAGGCCAGCTGGACGGCACCGACCTGGACGGCACCAAGCGTCGCGGCAATCGCGACAACACCCAAAAATACCTTTTGCATCTGCAACATGGCTGTCGATCCCTCGCCCCATGGCGATCGCGGGAACAACGCGATGGGAGGACCGGCAGTTCTCAGCTGTTAAGATCACTTAACCGTGTGCGAAATTCACCGCAGGCCGCATAAAAATGCCGCACAAAAAAATTTTCACCCGCCTGGAACGACTCTCAGGCCCGAGAGTCGTCTCAACAGCCGGCTATTCCCCCCTGCCCCATAAGCCGGCGACGTAGGGCGCGACTGTGGTGATGCCAGTCGCGCCTTACTTTTGTCTGAGCCTCACTTCGGCTTCCCCGCGAGCCAGTCCCGCCCTTCGCCATAGAGCTTCTCGACTTCAGTGCCGATCAAGCCCGGCATGTCGCGCTTGACCTTGTAGCCGATCAATTCCTGCATGTAGGCGAGGTGGCGGTAGCCTTCGGGGAGCGCAGCGAGCGCTTTTTGGTCGAGTTGAAGCGTTGCGGCGGGATCGACCGGGTCGATCCGGTCCTTCTCGTAGATCGGCTGGCGGCGGACGATGCCCCATTTGCCAATGCCTGATTGGTCATGCCGCTTCTCCAGGAAATCGTAGAAGCGTCCGGTGCAGACGACGTCGCAGAGCACGTCATGCACCAGGGCACGCTGCGAGATCGTCATCTTGGTTTGCGCAATGGCGCGCGCGCCTGCGAGATCAATGCTGGTGCCGCCGAGGAAATGCAGGATGCGCACGCCCTTGGCAAACCCCTCCTGACTGACCCGCATGAAATCCCGCGCGGGCCCCTGAAACCAGGTGGCGGACATCCAGCCCTCGTCATGCCAGACCGTGGCGAAACGCTCCCAGTCGCCGGCGTCGCGCCACACCGCCCAGTTCTCGACGAGGTCGCGGATGGCGAGGCGGTCGAGGAGTTGCTGGTCCATGATGAAAAATCTCCTGGCAGCTCGAGGTCGCGATTGATGTCATCGACCCGACGTATGAACGAGGCAATTTGGCCGCCGTCAAGCGGGCTTCCCAGCCCTTCGAATTGCCCACAGCCGCGCGAGCGCGATACGGGTAGGGAGCCTTGCAATCAACCTGACCGCGATTAGTATCCGCACCGATGCAGACGAAATTCCCCTTGTTGGCCGCGCTTCTCGGATTGTTGGCGGCGTTCCCCGCACATGCGCAGACTGAACCGCAGAGCGAGACCGTCAAAGCCTGGAAGGCGGGGCTGTCGGCACATATTGCAAGCAACAGGTTCTTTCCAGTTGGAGCACGGGGGCAAACCGGCAAGGCCAGAGTCACATTCGTCATCGACCGGTCGGGCACGTTGATCTCGCGGGCGTTGGCTGAAAGCGCCGGCTCGCGGTCGCTCGACGATGCTGCGCTGGCGATCATCGCCCGCGCCGAACCGTTTCCGGCGCCACCTTCGGAGCTCAAGGAGGACTCGTTCCCTTTCACGGTGCAGATTGTCTTCAGCGGCCGTCAATTTCAGGTGCCGCCCTTAGGGGTCGTGCTGAGCAGGCCGGATCCCGCCTCCACGGATCCCGCCTCCACGGAGGCCGATCCCATGGCCGCCTGGCGCAAGACGGTCACCCAACACGTCTGGCGCCACAGGGCATTTCCTCCGGAGGCGATCGGTCAGAGGGGCGATACCGGCGTCACGTTCGTGGTCGATCGTTCAGGCAAATTGATCTCGAACGTGCTGGTAGAAAGCACAGGCTTCGCGCCGCTAGATGCCGCAACGCTCGCCATGGTCGAGCGATCCGTGCCATTCCCGAAACCGCCCGCTGAGGCGAAGGACGACCTGCAGAGAGTGACCGTCCTCATGAGCTTCGACGGAACGCGGCTAAACCCAGGGCCGTCGCCGGAACGAGAAAAATTGCTCAAATCCTGGATCGAGGACCAGGCCAGGCTGAATGCGAAGTCCCCTGGGCCAGACGATACCAAGCTGAATTCCATGCTTCGCAGCATCTGCCGCGGCTGCTGAAGCAGAGCAGAACAACTCTCTGCCAGATGCAAAAACGGCGCGCCTTGCGACGCGCCGTCTCCTTAGTCCGATAGAGGCTTGCTTACGCCGCCGGCGCCTTCGGCGCGCGGTTGCGCGAATTGCGCTGGAAGAACAGCGCCTGGCTCGCCACCGCCGACACCATCGCGGGCTGGAACGGCTTTGAGATCAGGAACGCCGGCTCGGGGCGCTCGCCGGTCAGGAAGCGCTCCGGATAGGCGGTGATGAATACCACCGGCACCTCGAAGGTGCGGAGCAGCTCGTTGACGGCGTCCAGGCCCGACGAGCCGTCGGCAAGCTGGATGTCGGCGAGGATCAGGCCCGGCCGCTTGTTCTTGGCCAGCGCCACCGCATCGGCATGGGTGCGCGCGACACCAACGACATTGTGACCGAGATTCTTCACCAGGCTCTCGAGGTCCATGGCGATGAAGGTCTCGTCCTCGATGATCAGCACGTCGGTCGCAATCTCGGCCGCCATCTCGCGTCCCGCGGCATCGGCAAGCCGCCGCGTCTCGGCGACGTCGGTGCCGAGGATGTAGCCGACTTCCTCTTCCGAGAATCCTTCGAGCGAGAGCAGCAGGAATGCCTGCCGCGGCAGCGGCGTGATGTTCGACAGCCGCCGCTCCGGCGGCATCGGCAAGGTCGTTACCTCGGCATCGTCGTTGACGGAGACCGAATTCCATATCTGGGTGAACAGCCGGAACAGGCCGGCGCGCGGACCGTGGCTCTCGTCGAGCACGGACGGATCTCCGAGCATCGCTTCCAACATGGCTGCGACATAGGCGTCACCGGAGGCCTGGCTGCCCGTCAGGGCGCGCGCGTACCGGCGCAACAACGGCAAGTGTTCAGCAACAAGCTGCGAACGGGACATCCCCACTCCATTCATCTTCGGGCCAACCTTGACGAACCAGGCAACAAGCGGGGAGGCCCGGGTTCCCCTGCTGGGCTGTCTACGCCTCACGCCAAGAAAAGTTCCGCTTATCTGGGAACTTTTTGTCGAACCTGGAATTGTGCCTATTCAGGGAACGGCTCCCGGTTGAGAGAACTTCTCGATTTTACAGTTACTTAACTCGGGGAAACGTGGAACAGGTCATGAAAGATCTCAAGTCTCAAGCCAGCAAAAGCACGACCCCCGGCAAGGGAGGCCTCACTCCGGAGATTCAGTCCCGGATCGGCCACCAGCTGCGCGCCATGTACGACGACGTGGTGCGGCAGGGGGTTCCGGACCGGTTCGCGGAACTGATCAAGAAGCTTGATGCGCCCGGAGGCGCACCCCAAGTGGAACCTGACAGGGGCTCCAACGACAACAATGGGAGGGATTAATGCCTCTCACGGACTCCCTTCGTGACGACATCCTCGCGGCCGTGCCAAGTCTGCGCGCGTTCGCGATCTCGCTGAGCGGCAATGCCGACCGCGCCGACGATCTGGTGCAGGAAACGCTTCTGCGTGCGCTCGCCAACATCGACTCGTTCCAGCCCGGCTCCAACCTGCCGGCGTGGCTGTTCACGATCCTTCGCAATCTGTTCCGCTCCGACTATCGCAAGCGGCGGCGGGAGGTGGAGGATGCCGAGGGCAACTATGCCAAGACGCTGAAGACGCAGCCGTCGCAGAACGCGCATCTCGAGTTCGAGGAGTTCCGCGGCGCGCTCGAGAAGCTTCCGCAGGACCAGCGCGAGGCCTTGATCCTGGTCGGCGCCTCCGGCTTCTCCTATGAGGACGCAGCTTCGATCTGCGGCTGTGCCGTCGGCACGATCAAGAGCCGCGTCAATCGCGCGCGCTCGAAGCTCGCTGCGCTGCTTTATGTCGATGGCGCCGAGGACTTCGGGCCCGACGAGACCGTGCGCGCCGTGATCGGCGGCAGCGGCGGATAGCGGCCGCGTCAACCGGACCGAGACGAATGTGAAGGCGGCCGTTTCTGCGGCCGCCTTTGCGCGTGTGTGAAAGCCGGATGGCGCGCGCGAGACGGATCATTCGTCCGCGAACGTGGCGGTGTCGGCGACGCTCGCGCGCGAGGTGCGGTAGCTGTTGACCTTGTGGGCGTCGTCGGCATAGCCGAACGAGATGCCGCAGACGACGCGGCGGTCGTCGGGCAGATTGAAGTGGCGGCGGATCAGCCCGGAATGGCGCGCGAGCGCCGCCTGCGGAATGGTGCCGAGCCCGAGCGCCTGCGCGGCCAGCATGAAATTCGAGACATAAGCGCCGCAATCGATCGCACCGTAGATGCCGAGCGGCTCGTCGGTGTGAATGATCGCGACATGCGGCGCACCGAAGAAATTGTAATTCTCCAGCGCCTGTTTTGCGTAAGCCATCTTGTCGCCGCGGGCGATGCCGAGCGTGTTGTAGAGCTGAAAGCCGCTCTCGCGGCGGCGTTCGAGATAGACGCCGGCATACTCGCGAGGTGGCGTGAAATCGTAATCGTCACCCAATCCGCCCGACGCTTCCTTGTAGATCGCCTGGCGGAAGCGCTCCTTGGCCGCGCCACTGGCGATGATGACCTGCCAGGGCTGGCTGTTGCACCAGGACGCGGTGCGCTGCGCGGTGGTCAGCACATGCTCGATGGTCGCGCGGTCGACCTCCTTGGCCAAGAAGGCGCGGACGGAGTAGCGCTCGTTGAGGAGCTCTTCGAGCACGCCGATGCGGTCCTGGGTCTGGCTCACTTTTGCATCCATGAATTAGCTCGCGCTCCTCGTAGGGTGGGCAAAGGCGCGATAGCGCCGTGCCCACCGACAGACTTACCCCGGCGCATCTGCATATGGTGGGCACGCTTCGCTTTGCCCACCCTACGCGATACAGCGAGAGGCTGGATCACCGACCCTTGGTCGGGATCTTGTTATACGGCACGTCCTTGTCGACGCGAATGTCGCCCGGCAATCCCAGCACGCGCTCGGCGATGATGTTGCGCAAGATCTCGTCGGTGCCGCCAGCGATGCGCATCGAGGGCGAGGACAGCAGCATCTGCTGGAACTGCCCCTGCACCGTCTCCTCGTCGGTGCCGGTGAGAACACCGGCCGCGCCCTGGAGGTCCATGGCGTAGGTCGCGATGTCCTGGAGCATCATGCCCGACACCAACTTGCCGATCGAATTCTCCGGCCCCGGCCGATCGCCCTTCGAGAGCGCCGAGATCGCGCGGTAGCTGGTGTATTTCAGCCCGCTCGACTTCACCGCCCAGCTCGCGAGCTTCGAGCGCACGGCGGGATCGTCGATGGCGAGCCCGTCCTCGAGCATCAGATTGGAGCAGAACTCGAACATTTCAGGGACGCCGGTCGCAAGCCGCGAGCCGATCGACATCCGCTCGTTCATCAGCGTCGTCAGTGACACGCTCCAGCCCTCGCCGACGGCGCCGAGGCGCTGGCTGTCGGGGATCACCACATCGGTGAAATAGACCTCGTTGAACTCCTGCATGCCGTTGGCCTGCTTGATCGGGCGAACCTCGACGCCCGGGCTCTTCATGTCCAGGAAGAACATGGTGAGGCCCTTGTGCTTGGGCACGTTCGGATCGGTCCGCGCGATCAACAGACCGAAGTCGGAATAATGCGCGCCGGAGGTCCAGATCTTCTGGCCGTTGACGACCCAATTGTCGCCCTTCTTCTCCGCGCGGGTGCGCAGCCCCGCGACGTCGGAGCCGGCGGACGGCTCGGAAAACAGCTGGCACCAGATCTCCTCGCCGGAGGCGAGCTTCGGCAGATGGCGGCGCTTGGCGTCCTCGCTGCCAAAAGCCATCACGGTCGGGCCGCACATGCCCTCGCCGATCTGGAACGGTTGCGTCAGCTTGCCGTAGACGCCCTCCTCCTGCTGCCAGATCACCTTCTCGATCGGCGTGGCGTCGCGGCCGCCATATTCCTTCGGCCAGTGCAGGCAGGCCCAATTGCCTTCGAACTTCTTCTTCTGCCAGGCCTTGCCGACATCGACGATGTCATGATTGGCCAGCCGGATGCGGCCGAGCGAGGATTTTGACAGCTCGGCATGCAACTCCCTCGGCGCATTGGCCTCGACCCATTTGCGCGCGGTCTCGCGGAAAGCGGCTTCCTGCGGGGTGTCGTCGAAATTCATGGCGAACCTCTCAATTCTTGCTCGGTGCGTAGGGTGGGCAAAGCGAAGCGTGCCCACCACCTTCCCTCGTTCTCGACAGAATTGGTGGGCACGGCGCTACGCGCCTTTGCCCACCCTACGACTCTAGCCTCTTCCCTTCGTCGGGATCTTGTTGAACGGCACGTCCTTGTCGACCCTGATATCGCCGGGCAGGCCCAGCACCCGCTCGGCGATGATGTTGCGCATGATCTCGTCGGTGCCGCCTTCGACGCGCGTGCCCGGCGCGCGCAAGAGCATCGCCTGGAAACGGCCGGCGAGTTCGCCATCCTCGCCGCTGATCACGCCGTTCGCACCCTGCAGGTCCAGCGCGTAGGTCGCGACGTCCTGGATCATCGAGCCCGCCACCAGCTTGCCGATGGAATTCTCCGGACCCGGGCGCTCGCCCTTCGACAGCGCCGAGATCGCGCGCATGCTGGTGTACTTCAGCCCGCTCGCCTTCACCGCCCAGTTCGCGAGCTTCGAGCGTACAGCGCGATCCTCGATCGCCGGGCCGTCGTCGAGCATCAGGCTGGAGCAATATTCGAACAGCTCCGGGAAGCCGGTCGAGACGGCCGCGCCGATCGCGCTGCGCTCGTTCATCAGCGTGGTCAGCGAGACGTTCCAGCCGTCACCGACCTCGCCGAGGCGCTGATGGTCGGGAATACGGACATTGGTGAAATAGACCTCGTTGAAGTCGGATGCACCGCTCGCCTGCTTGATCGGCCGCACCTCGACGCCCGGGCTCTTCATGTCCAGGAAGAACATGGTGAGGCCCTTGTGCTTGGGCACGGTCGGATCGGTGCGGGTCAGCAGGATGCCATAGTCGGAATAATGCGCGCCCGACGTCCAGATCTTCTGGCCGTTGATGACCCAGTCGTCGCCGTCCTTTTCCGCGCGCGTGTGCAGGCCCGCGACGTCGGAGCCGCCGGCCGGCTCGGAGAACAGCTGGCACCAGACCTTTTCGCCGGATGCGAGCGGCGGGAGGTACGTGCGCTTATGCTCCTCGCGGGCGAACGCCATCATGGTCGGCCCGCACATGCCATGGCCGATGATGAACATGCGGGACAGCTGGCCGAACGGCCCCTCTTCCTGCTGCCAGATCACGCGCTCGATCGGCGACGAGCCGCGCCCGCCATACTCCTTCGGCCAGTGCAGGCAGGCCCAGCCGGCATCGGCCTTCTTCTTCTGCCAGGCCTTGGCGACCTCGAGAATATTGGCGTTCTTGAGCTGGGTGCGGCCGAGCGAGGATTTGCGCAGCTCTTCCTCGTACTGCCTGGGCGCGTTCGCGCCGATCCAGGCGCGGGCGGTGGCGCGGAATTCGGCTTCCTGCGGGGTGTCGTCGAAATTCATGGTCTGTCATCCTTCGCCGGCGTCGTAGGATGGGTAGAGCGAAGCGAAACCCATCTGTCAGACCACCCGCGTCATGATGGGTTTCGCTACGCTCTACCCATCCTACAAATCACCTGTCGTTACGCCGCGTTCTTCTTGCGCATGCGGTCGATCAACTGGTCTTCCCAATAGGACAGGCTGCCGAGCCCGAGCGCCATGGCGTTGGCGCGGCGGTAGTACATGTGACAGTCGAACTCCCAGGTGAATCCCATACCGCCGTGAACCTGGATGTTGTTCTTGGCGCAATGCTGGAACGCCTGCGTCGCGCTGATGCGCGCGGCGGCGGCGGCTTCCGGCAGCTCGGCCGCGTTGGTCGAGAGCGCCCAGGCGCCGTAATAGCTGTTGGAGCGCGCCAGCGTCGCCGACACATACATGTCCGCGAGCATGTGCTTGACCGCCTGGAACGAGCCGATCTGGCGGCCGAAGGCGATGCGGTCGAGCGCGTAGTCGCGGCCCATTTCGAGCGCGCGGTCGGAGCCGCCGACCTGCTCGAATGCGCACAGCACCGCCGCGCGATCGAGCACCTGGGTCAAAATGCTCCAGCCTTCACCCGCAGCTCCCAGCGGCTCGGCCTTGCAATCCTTAAACGTGATCTCGGCCTGTCCGCGGGTCGGATCGAGATTGGTGAGGCTCTTCACCTCGACGCCACCGGCCTTGAGGTCGACGAGGAACAGCGAGATGTCGCCGTCGCGACCGCCCGATCCGGTGCGCGCGGCGACGACAGCGAAGTCGGCGATCGCACCATCCGCGACCGGCTTCTTCACGCCGTTGAGCACGCCATTCGCAGCGGTGAGCTTGACGTTCTTCGGCGACGGATTGCCCTTGCCCTCGAACAGCGCCAGCGTGCCGATCGCCTCGCCCGAGGCAATCGCCGGCAGCCATTTCTTCTTCTGGGCATCACTGCCCGCGATCAGCAGCGCTTCGGCGGCAAGATACACTGTCGAGGAGAACGGCACCGGCGCATTCGCCCGGCCCATCTCCTCCGCGATCACGCAGAGCTCGAGATGGCCCGCGCCAGCGCCACCGAACTCCTCTGGGATCGCGACACCGAGAAAGCCCATCTCGGCGAGGCCTTTCCAGAGGTCCTTGTCGTAGGGCGCCTTGCCGTCGAGCACGACGCGCACCGCCTTCGGCGAGCATTTTTCGGTGAGGAATTTGCGCGCCTGGTCGCGGAGCTGTTTCTGGTCGTCGGAGAAATCGAAGTTCATGGCGGGCTACCCTTATTTATTCGTTGTCATTTATTTGCGCCGTCATTCCGGGGCGCGCGGAGCGCGAGCCCGGAATCCATATCCACCAGCCGGGGTTATGGATTCCGGGCCTGGCCCTTCGGGCCATCCCGGAATGACGAGTTGAGAGAGTTGCGCATTCATCGCAGCACGATCACATCCTGATCAGGCTTGTCCGCATAGAGCCGCTTCACCAGCGCCGCACGGCGCTCCAGGCCGGCGCGCTGGTTGATGTAGCCCTTGTCGGTGAGTTCATTGCCGTCGATGGAGGGCGGCTCGGCCATCAGCATTGCGCGCGCGATAGCGCGGCTGCTGGCGCCGCCACACTCCGTGTTGTGTGCTTCGAGGCCACGTCTGAAGCAGGCGATCACCTCGGGATGTTTCACCGCGTCCTCGAAGCTCAGCTCGAGATTGCCGACGAGCTGGCGACAGGCGTGCAGGTTCGGCCATGCCAGCAGACCGATCGAGCATTGATCCTGCCCGGCAACCAGCGCGTCATGCACAACGGGCGTCGCCGCGGCGATCGCGTCAGTGCGGAGCGATCCGACATGGACGAAGGTGCCGGTGGTGAGCTTGAAGTCCTCTACGACGCGGCCGGCGAAGATGATGCCCTTCACCGGATCGGCATCGTCGACGAAGATGCCGGCATCGCCGATGCAGTAAAAACCTTCCTCGTCGAACATCTTCTTCGTCAGGTCCGGCTGGCCGAAATAGCCGGGCGTGACGTTGACGCCGCGCAGGCGCAGCTCGTATTTTGAGCCGCACGGCACCATCTTCAATTCGACGCCGGGGAACGGCAGGCCGATCAGGCCGACGCGCTCGGTGTCCCAATAGGTGCCGGTCGAGGTCGGCGCCGTCTCGGTCGAGCCCCAGCCGGTGTAGAACACGATGCGCTCGCCGGTCGTCTTCACCGCGAGCGCCTGCATGCGCTCATAGAGATCGTCGGGCAGCCGCGCGCCGCCATAGGCCATGATCGACAGGTTCTTGAAGAACGAGCGGCACAGCGCATCGTCCTTCTCCATGGCCGCCGCGAGCGCGGCATAGCCGGCCGGCACGTTGGCGTAATAGGTCGGCGAGATCTCGCGCAGATTCCGCAGCGTCTCCTCGAACTGGCCCGGCATCGGCCGGCCGTCATCGATATAGAGCGTGCCACCGTCGACCAGCACCGGGTGAAACGCCGCATTGCCGCCCATGGTGTGGTTCCATGGCATCCAGTCCAGCATGGTCGAGATCGGACCGCCGGGATCGCGCGGCCGCACCTGCATCATCATCGCCGCATTGGCGCACATCATCTCTTGCGTGTTGATGACCGCCTTGGGCATGCCGGTCGAGCCGGAGGTGAACAACAGCTTGCCCACGGTCTGCGGCGTGATCTTCGCGATCGATGCTTCGACATCGGCGGTCACGGACGTTGCCGCGAGCTCGGCAAAGCTGACGCTCGTGATGCCGTCGCAGGGACGAGCGACGTGAACGACGGTGACGCCGGTGAGGTCGAGTGCGTTCAGCGCCTTCTCGAAGGTCGGGCCGTCCTGCACCATCACCACGGCCGGCTTGATCAGGTCGAACAGATACTTCAGCTTGACGTGGTCATGGCTCATCAGCGAGTAGGCCGGCGACACCGGCGCTGCTGGCAAGCGCGCCTGCATCGCGGCCTGCGTCATCAGCGCGTGCTCGATCGAATTGCCGGAGAGGATCGTGACCGGGCGTCCCTCGAGCCTGAGATTAAGCAGCGCCTGCGTCAGCGCATCCACGGTGCGCTTGGCCTCACCGTAGGAGACCTTGCGCCATTCGCGGTTCGCTCCGCCGCGCTGCGCGAGCCAGATGCGCTCAGGCGCTTGCCTGGCCCATTTCGCCAGCGAGGCCGGAAGATGCGTCTCGTAGGCTTGCAGCGGAATGCGCGACTTCAGCACCACCGTGCCGTCGTCGCGCCGCTCGACGTCGATGTCGCGCGCGAGCCACTCGACCTTGCGAAAGGCGGGCTTCGTCATCACGGCCGCCGCACTTCCACTCATTTTGCGTCTCCCGGAATTATCGTCCTTTGCGGATCGTTCTCGTTTCAGCGCCTGATATAGACAGGCTTTCGCTTCTCAAGGAAGGCCCTGATGCCTTCCGAAAATTCCTCGGAGCGACTGCACAGGACCTGGTTGCGGTCCTCTATCGCGATAACGGTTTCCAGCGATCCCGCATCGACGCTCATGTTGAGACATTCTTTTGACAGGCGCAGTCCCACGGGCGACGCCGTCATCATCGCATCGACATAGGGCGCAGCAGCAGCATCGAGCTTATCTTCATCGACGACCTCGGACACGAGCCCAACCGCGAGCGCGCGCTCGGCGCCGATGAAACGTCCGGTCAGGATCAATTCGGACGCCACAGAGACGCCGACGAGCCGCGGCAGAAAGTAGCTGGTGCCGATGTCGCAGCCGCCGAGGCCGAGCTTGATGAAGGCGCAGTTCATCCGCGCCGACTTCGTCGCGATGCGGATGTCGGAGGCAAGCGCCAGCGCGAACCCGCCGCCGGCCGCCGCGCCCTGTACCAGAGCGATGATCGGCTGCGGACAACGCCGCATCAGCATCACGATGTCGGCGATGCGGCGCTGCGAGTCGAGCGACTCGGTGACACCGGGCGGCTCCTGCTGCCCGGCGCGGCGGGCCATCGCCGCTTTGAGGTCGAGGCCGGCGCAAAAATTCTTGCCGGCGCCTTTCAGCACGACGACGCGCGTGTCGCGGTTGCGCTGGAGGCCCTGGAAATAGACGTTGAGCGCATCGATCAGCGCGGGATCGAGGGCATTGAGGTTTTCAGGACGATTGAGCGTCACCGTATCGACGCCGTCGTTGTGCTCGATCAGCAGCGGTTGGGACATGGTGCGCTCCTGCTTACCGGTCTTGGCGGTGCCGATTATTGTGCCCTCTCCCCTTGCGGGAGAGGGCATGTACATCGCTAGCCACATACTCGCCGGGGTGAGGGGTCTGTCTCCGCGGATAGAGACCCCTCATCCGGCGCTTCGCGCCACCTTCTCCCACGAGGGGAGAAGGAAGAGCGCATCTACTACCGCGGCGCCATACGGATGGCTCCGTCGAGACGGATGGTCTCGCCGTTGAGCATCGCGTTCTCGACGATATGCACCGCGAGCGAGCCGTATTCCTTGGCATCGCCGAGGCGCGAGGGATGCGGCACCTGGGCACCGAGGCTCTTGCGGGCTTCTTCATTCAGACCCATCAACAACGGCGTGAAGAACAGGCCGGGCGCAATGGTGTTGACGCGGATCTTCTGGCTGGCGAGGTCGCGCGCGGCCGGCAGCGTTAGGCCGACGACGCCGCCCTTCGAGGCCGAGTAGGCGATCTGGCCAATCTGGCCTTCATAGGCGGCCACCGAGGCAGTGTTGATAATGACGCCGCGCTCTTCTCCGACGGGCTCGATCGTGACGAGGCGCTCGGCGAACAGACGCAGGCAGTTGAAGGTGCCGATCAGATTGACGTTGATGATGCGCGCAAACTTTTCGAGCGGATAGATGCCGTCGCGGCCGACGATGCGCTGCGAGCCGCCGATGCCGGCGCAGTTCATCAGCACGCGCGCGACGCCGTGCGCGGCTTCCGCCTTCGCGATTGCTGCCTTGATCTGCTCCTCGCTGGTGACGTCGGCATGAAGCGCGACGCCCTTCACTTCGGTAGCGACCTTCTCTGCATTGTCCTTGTTCTGATCGATCACACCAATCTTGGCGCCCTTGGCGGCCATGGCGCGCGCGGTCGCTTCACCAAGACCCGAACCACCACCGGTGATGAGAACGGCTACGTCTTTCAATTCCATGACAGGCTACCTTTCCTTGGGCGTTTCTTCTCTAGACTTGTACGTCTCGGCCGGATTATCCGGCCGCGGCAGCTTCCTCGGCTTGCGTGAGGATGCCACCGCAAATCAGCGTTTCCATGTGCTTGATGTATTGCCGGCATACGTCATCGGTGACCGGACCGACGCCGGTCGCGCGAGACATCGCGTGCCGGCCAAAGAACAGGTGATCGCAGGCGCCGATCAGGCTGGTGTAGAACAGCACCGGATCGGTGGCACGGAACTCGCCGCGGCTGACGCCCTCAGTGAGCAGGCGGCGATGGAAATCCAGCAGCGGCGCGACGAAGAACTTTGAGACTTCGTCGGCAGAGCCGGCATTGGTCTCATGCAGCAGATAGTGAATCAGCCGATTCATGTAGGGGAACCGGTAATAGGCGCGGATGATGCCGGCGATGTGCAGCTTCAGCTTCGCCGTCGATGTGATCGGTTGCGCCAGCAGATATTCGAGATTTGACATCTCGGTCGCGGCATCGCGCGCGAGCAGCGCCAGCAAGAGGCCGTCCTTGTTGCCGAAATGATATTTGACCAGCGCGGCATTGGCGCCCGACTTCTGGGCGATGTCGGACAGCGAGATCTCGATCGACGAGCGTTCGATCATCAGCTCGCTCGCGGCCACGAGCAATTTCTCTGCCGTGGAATTCTTTCCGCTGGGGAGCCTGTTCGGTACGCTGGTAGTCACGGAGTTCCCTGTTCTCGCCGCTTGAAGCGGCCGCAGATAAGCCGAAGCAGCGCCTCATCACAAGAGTTAATTGATCGATTGACTAAACGATATCGCGCCCATTAAATCCGCCGCGACAATCCAAACTCGATAGAGAACAATCCAGGGAGAGACCGACATGGCCGAGGCTTACATCGTCGCCGCTGCGCGTACCGCGGGCGGGCGCAAGGGGGGCCGCCTCGCCGGCTGGCATCCGGCCGATCTCGCCGCGAAGGTGCTGGACGAACTGGTCGATCGCACCAAGGTCGATCCCGCCCTGGTCGAGGACGTGATCATGGGCTGCGTGATGCAGGTCGGCGAGCAGTCCAACAACGTCGCGCGCAACGCGATCATGGCCTCGAAGCTGCCGGAGAGCGTTCCGGGCACCTCGATCGACCGGCAGTGCGGCTCCTCGCAGCAGGCGCTGCACTTCGCCGCGCAAGCCGTGATGTCCGGCACGATGGACGTGGTGATCGCCGCCGGCGTGGAATCGATGACGCGCGTGCCGATGGGCCTGTCCTCGCAGCTTCCGGCCAAGAACGGCTTTGGCAATTACAAGAGCCCGGGCATCGAGCACAAATATCCGAACATCGTGTTCAGCCAGTTCACCGGCGCGGAGATGATGGCCGAGAAGTACGGCCTGTCGAAGAATGATCTCGACGAATACTCCTACAACAGCCATCAGCGCGCGATCGCAGCGACGCAAGCCGGCCACTTCAAGAAGGAGATCGTGCCGCTCGAGATCACCCGCGCCGACGGCAGCAAGGACACCCATCACATCGACGAAGGCATCCGCTTCGACGCCACGCTCGACGGCATCAAGGGCGTCAAGCTGATTGCCGAGAACGGCAAGCTGACGGCGGCGAGCGCCAGCCAGATCTGCGACGGCGCCTCCGGTGTCATGGTGGTGAACGAGCGCGGCCTCAAGCAGCTCGGCCTCACGCCGCTGGCGCGCATCCATCACATGACCATGACCGGCGGCGATCCCGTCATCATGCTCGATGCTCCGCTGCACGCCACCAAGCGCGCGCTGGAGAAGGCCGGCATGACGATCGACGACATCGACCTGTTCGAGGTCAACGAGGCCTTCGCCTCGGTGCCGACCGGCTGGCTCAAGACCACCGGCGCCGATCCAGCCCGCCTCAACGTCAATGGCGGCGCCATCGCGCTCGGTCATCCGCTCGGCGGCTCCGGCACCAAGTTGATGACCACACTGGTCCACGCCCTGCACCAGCGCGGCAAGCGCTATGGTCTTCAGACCATGTGCGAAGGCGGCGGCATGGCGAATGTAACGATCGTGGAGCGGCTGTAAGCTGCTGCTGCCACACTAACGGTGTCGTCCCGGCGAAAGCCGGGACCCATACCGCGAAATCTATCGATTGTGGTTGGTCGCAGTACCGAACGACAATCCTCTGCCAAACGACGCCCTGTGGTTATGGGTCCCGGCTTTCGCCGGGACGACATCTCGTGTGCCTTGGGACCTACGCTTATGACCCATCCGTCCGTCTACGCCAAAACCACGCCCGACAAGATCGCCTACCAGATGGCCGGGACCGGCAAGGCGATCACCTATCGCGAGCTCGACGAGCTCTCGAACCAGGGCGCAAACCTGTTCCGCTCGCTCGGCCTGAAGGCCGGCGACCACATCGCGCTCTTGATGGAAAACCGTCTCGCGTTCATGGAGATCTGCTGGGCCGCGCAACGCAGCGGGCTCTATTACACCGCCATCAGCCGCTATCTGAAGCAGGACGAGATCGACTACATCATCGGCGATTGCGGCGCCAAGGTCGTGATCACCACGCCGAAATGCGCCGACCAGATCAGGGCCCTGATCAAGGGGACCGCAGGCGAGCCGATCTTCTACATGGTCGACGAACCCCAGCCCGGCTTCCGCTCCTACGACAAGGAAGCGTCGGCACAGCCGACAACGCCGATTGCGGACGAGGTCGCCGGCTACGACATGCTGTATTCGTCCGGCACCACCGGCCGACCGAAGGGCATCAAGAGGGCCTTCGAAGGCAACAAGATCGACGTGCCGAACGCCTTCCTGCGCGTCCTCTGCGCCGACATGTGCGGCATGAATGCGGAGAGCACCTATCTCTCGCCGGCGCCGCTCTATCACGCGGCTCCGCTGCGCTTCAACATGATGGCGATCGTGCTGGGCGGCACCTCCATCATCATGGAGCATTTTGACGCCGAGGATTTTCTCAAGCTCGTCGAGAAGTACAAGGTCACGCAGTCACAGCTTGTACCGACCATGTTCGTGCGCATGCTGAAGCTGCCGGACGAGGTTCGCGGCAAGTACAACGTCTCCACGCTGAAGGGCGCGATCCACGCCGCTGCCCCCTGCCCTGTCGACGTCAAGGCAAAAATGATCGAATGGTGGGGACCGATCCTGATCGAGTATTACGCCGGCTCGGAAGGCAACGGCGTCACCGTCTGCAATTCGCAGCAATGGCTGGAGCATCGCGGCAGCGTCGGCCGCGCCGTGGTCGGCAAGATCAAGATCCTGGACGAGAACGACGAGGAGCAGCCGGTGGGCGAGATCGGCACGGTCTATTTCGCCGATGCGCCTGTTTTCACCTATCACAACGATCCAGAGAAAACGAAGAAGGCCTACAACGCCAAGGGTTGGTCGACGCTTGGCGACGTCGGCTACCTCGACAAGGACGGTTTTCTGTTCCTCACCGACCGCAAGTCCTACATGATCATCTCCGGCGGGGTGAACATCTACCCGCAGGAGACCGAGGACGTGCTCATCACTCACCCTGATATCGCCGACGTCGCCGTGTTCGGCGTGCCGAACGAGGAGATGGGCGAAGAGGTGAAGGCGGTGGTGCAGCCACACGACATGAGCCGCGCCGGCAAGGCGCTCGAAGCCGACCTGATCGCCTACTGCAAGACACGTCTCTCGGCGATCAAATGCCCGCGCTCGATCGATTTCGAAGCCGAGCTGCCGCGCACGCCGACGGGCAAGCTGGTGAAGCGGCATCTGCGCGACCGGTATTGGCCGAAGACGACGGCAAAGATTTAGCCACTTGCTTACCCTCCCCTGGAGGGGGAGGGTCGGCGCGAAGCGGAATGCGCAGCGGGGCGGGGTGACAGTC
>NZ_JBVVPO010000046.1:4409-14241 GCF_055811795.1 Bradyrhizobium sp. MI1.7 | reverse complement strand
GTGACAGTCTCTCCGAGTGGAACAGTGCCCGAGTGGAGAGATCACCCCACCCCGTCGCTTCGCGCCGACCCGCCAGGGGAGGGTGAAGCGGAGATTAATCAAACAAACTCGGCGTGTGGTTCACCAGCGCGCCTTCGATCTCGAGCATCTTCAGCTTCGTCACCACGCCGCCATTGGCCGAGAAGCCGCCGGGCTTGTTGCCGGCGGCCAGCACGCGATGGCAGGGCACGACGATCGGGCACGGGTTGCGGCCGAGCGCCTGACCGACATCGCGCGACAGCTGGACGCCGCCGAGCTGCTTGGCGATGTCGCCATAGGTGATGGTCTTGCCGGGCGGGATGGCGCGGGCGATCTCGTAGACGCCGCGGTTGAAGTCGGGCACGCCGTCGAGATCGAGCGGGATGTCGGTGAGATCGTCCGGCTCGCCCGCGAGCAATTTTGTGATGCGGTCGATCGCCTCTCGCACCTCGGCGGTCGGCTCGGCCTCGGTGGCGTCGGCATGGCGCTGGCTGATGCGGGTGCGGATCTTCTCCTCGCCGCCCATGGGCAGTTGCGTGCCGTTGATACCACGCGGGCCCCAGGCGATGGCACAGAGGCCGATCCTGGTGTCGAACAGGGCAAAATGCTGGTCGGTCATGGCTTGGTTCCTGGCTTGCGCCCTCGTCGCATGCCCCCATTGTGATCCATGCCTAAATCTAGGCTTGGAAATAGTTGCGATCCACCCGGTTTCCGGGAATCTTGCACAGGAGTTCCTGCCCCCTCCCGCGAGCCCCGAATGCAAAGCCTCCACGTCAACGGATACGACATGCCCTATCTCGACGTGGGCGAAGACAGGAGCCGGCCGCCGCTGGTCTGTGTACATGGCTCGCTCAATGACTTCCGCGTCTGGGGCTGCGTGCTCGGACCGCTGACGCAGCGGCATCGGGTGATCGCCGTCAGCTTGCGGCACTTCTTCCCGGACCGCTGGGATGGCGTCGGCGACACCTATTCGATCGCCCAGCATGTCCAGGACGTCATCGCCTTCATCGAGAAGCTCGACGTCGGCCCGGTCGATCTGATGGGCCATTCCCGCGGCGGGCACATCTGCTTCCGCGTGGCACAGGCGCGCCCCGACCTGTTGCGGCGGCTGATCCTGGCCGAACCCGGCGGCGAGCTCGATGCGAGCCTCGATCCCGATTACGTCGGCGGCCCCTCGCCGCTGTTGGCGCGGTTCACGGCCTCGGCCGAGAAGATCGCGGCCGGCGATGTCGACGGCGGCCTTGCCGTCTTCGTGGACACGCTGGAGGGCGCCGGCACCTGGCCGCGGCTGCCGGCGATGGTGAAGCAGAATCTGCGCGACAACGCCTATACCCTGATCGGGCAGGTCCGCGACAACCGTCCGCCCTTCTCGAAGGCGGATGCGGAATCGATCAGGATGCCGACGCTGTTCATCCTGGGTGCGCGGACCAAAGGCCTGCTGCCAAAGGTGCTGCATGCGCTGGCCGCGCACGTACCCTATTCCAAGACGGCGATCATCCCGAACGCGACCCATCCGATGTTCGAGCAGGCGCCGCAAAAATACTCCGAACTGGTTCTGGATTTCCTGGCGAGCTGATCATGCAGAGCTTTCGCGTCAACGGTTACGACATGGCCTATCTCGAAGTCGGGGACGGCCCGCCGCTGGTCTGCGTCCATGGCACGCTAGGTGATTTCCGCACCTGGTATTCAGTGCTCGGCCCACTGTCGAAGTCCCATCGCGTGATCTCGGTCAGCCTGCGGCATTTCTTTCCCGAGCATTGGGACGCCATCGGCGACGATTACAAGATGGCGCAGCACGTCGCGGACACGATCGCCTTCATCGAGCAGGTCAAACCCGGGCCGGTCGACCTGATGGGGCATTCGCGCGGCGGCCACATCGCGTTTCGCGTCGCGCAAGCGCGGCCTGACCTGCTGCGCAAGCTGGTGCTGGCCGAGCCGGGCGGCGATCTCGACGCCAGCCTGTCGGTGCCCGAAGGCACGCCCGCGCATCCGCCGCTCGCTGCGAAGACGATACGCTCGGTCGAGATGATCCGCGCCGGCGATCTCGACGGCGCGCTGCAGAATTTCTACGAGGGCATCGAAGGCGACGGCTCGTGGCGGCGCGTGCCGGCGGCGGCGAAGCAACAGCTGCGCGACAACACGCTCACCTTCCTCGGCCAGATCAACGAGCAGCGCCGGCCCTACACGCTCGCTGATGCGCAGGCGATCAGGACGCCGACGCTGCTGATCGGCGGCGGTGCAACCACCGGCAGCCTCTCGGTGATGTGGCGCGTGCTGGCCGAGCACATCGCGGGCAGCAAGACCGCGGTGATCCCCAATGCCGGCCACTGGATGTTCGAGCAGGCGCCGCTTGAGTTCGGCGAGGTGGTGAACAGGTTTTTGGCGGAGTAGCTTTCTTTTTTCCTTCTCCCCTCTTGTCCGCCGAAGCCTTCAGGCGAAGGCGGATGTGGGAGAGATCACATCTGCAAATGAGTCTGCGGAGAAATACCCCTCACCCAAGTGAGTTCGTGTCTCCCAGCGGCGCTGCCCTCTCCCGCAAGGGGAGAGGGCACAGAAACTCACACCTTCCAAACGCCGACCGGCATCTTGATCGTCGCATTCAGCCGGTTCCAGACGTTGATGGTCGCGATCGAGAGGATCAGGGTTGCGAGCTCGCGCTCGTCAAAATGCTTGGAGGCCTCGTTCCAGATCGCATCCGGCACCGGGTCCTCGCGATCGGCAAGGCGCGTGACGGCTTCGGTCAGCGCCAGCGCGGCGCGTTCGGCGTCGCTGAAATAGGGCGCATCGCGCCAGGCCGAGACGGCGAACAGGCGCTCGTCGGTTTCACCCAGCTTGCGGGCGATCTTCGGATGCATGTCGACGCAGACGCTGCAGCCGTTGATCTGGCTGGCGCGCAGGTGCACCAGTTCCAGGAGCTTTTCCGGCAGCCCCTGCTTGGTCAAATTGCCGAGGGATTGAAGGTGGTTCATGGCTTCAGGCAGGACCATGACGGGGTGGTTCATGCGCGCGTGCATCATCTTGCGTCTCCGTTAGAGAATTTGGACGGTTCCGGTCACATCGGCCGGATTGGCTTCGTCATGGGCATGACGGATTGCGATGAGGGAATGTGACCGATGACCCAGAAAAACTTCGAAGAAAATTTTCTCAGCCGCCAATTCGAGGCCAGCAGGGACCATCTGCGCGCGGTCGCCTACCGGATGCTGGGTTCCAGTGCCGAGGTCGACGATGCCGTGCAGGAGGCCTGGCTGCGGGTCAGCCGCTACGACACGTCCGATGTCGCGAACCTGCGCGGCTGGCTGACCACCGTGGTCGCGCGCATCTGCCTCGACATGCTGCGCGCGCGCAAATCGCGCCGCGAGGACCCGATGGGCCCGCACGTGCCCGAGCCGGTCGACGAGACGCGGGAGCGCGAGGCGGAGATGTCCGATTCCGTCGGCGCGGCCCTCCTCGTCGTGCTCGAGACATTGCAGCCGGCAGAGCGGCTCGCCTTCGTGCTGCACGACATGTTCGCAGTCCCGTTCGAGGAGATCGCGCCGATCGTGGGACGCTCGGTCGACGCCTCGCGGCAGTTGGCGAGCCGCGCGCGACGGCGCGTCCAGGGGGCGCCGGTGCCCGAGGCGGACATCTCGCACCAGCGCGCGATCGTCGATGCCTTCCTCAGGGCTTCGCGCGAGGGCAATTTCGAGGGCCTGCTGGCCCTGCTCGATCCCGACGTCGTGTTCCGTGCCGACCAGGCTGCGGTGCGGCTCGGCACGCTGCCGGAGATCCGCGGCGCGGATGCGGTCGCACAGCTCTACAAGGGCCGTGCGCAGGCTGCACGGACGGCGCTGGTCGATGGCGAGATCGGCGTCGCCGTCATCTTCGGCGGACGTCTGCGCATCGCGCTGCGCGTGACGTTCAACGGCGACCGGATCGCGGGGATCGAGGCGGTGGCCGATGCGGACCAGATCGCGACGATGGAGGTGGAGGTGCTGGAGCGCTAGCGGGACGTGGCATCCGGACGGCCCGGATGTTACGCTGAAGTCCAATCGCGCGGTGCCAGCGCTCAAGACGCGAAAGGACGATTTCCATGACAGCCCGCTTCATTCCCCTGCTCGCCTTGTCCCTGCTCGGCCTCGCCGCCGGCAGCACCACCGCGCTTGCGGCCGCCGACGAAAAGCTGAAGGCCGCGGCCGAGCAGGAGAAGGCGCCGCTGATCGAGACCCTGCACGACATGGTGATGATCGAAAGCGGCAGCGGCGATGCCGAGGGCCTGAAGAAGATGGCCGAATTCACCGAAGCGCGCCTGAAGGCGCTGGGCGCCACCATCGAGCGGCGCAAGACCACCGCGGGTACGGGCGCCGACATGGTGATCGCCACCTTCCAGGGCACCGGGTCGCGAAAGCTGATGTTGATCGCGCATATGGACACGGTCTATCAGCGCGGCATTCTCGCAAGCGAGCCGTACCGTGTCGACGGTAACCGCATCTACGGCCCCGGCATCGCCGACGACAAGGGCGGCATCGCCGTGGTCCTGCATGCGCTCAAGATCCTGAAGGACGCCGGCTGGCAGGACTACGCCAGGCTCACCGTGTCCTTCAATCCGGATGAAGAGGTCGGCTCGATCGGGTCGGGCGAGATCATCGCCGAGTTCGCCGACCAGCACGACGTCGTGCTCTCCTGCGAACCCACGGTCGCCGCGCCGATCGCCAAGAATGACGGGCTGCTGCTGGGCGCGAGCGGCACTGCCACGGCGAAAATGGAGGTGAAGGGCCGCGCCTCGCATGCCGGCGCCGCGCCCGATCTCGGCCGTAACGCGCTGATCGAGCTCGCGCACCAATTGCAGCAGACAAAGGACGTCGCCAAGTCGATCCCGGGCACGCAGCTCAACTGGACCACGGCGCAGGCCGGCACGGTGCGCAACCAGATTCCGGAAAAGGCCGAGGCCGGCGCCGATATCCGCCTGACCATCCCCGATGGCATCGCCAAATTGCAGGCGGCGCTCGACGCGAAGGTGAAGGACAAGTTCGTGCCCGACACCGAAACCACGGTGACGATCATTGCGGGCCGCCCGCCCTTCGTCGCCAGCGATCGCGGCCGCGCGCTCGCGCAGGAGGGGCAGGCGATCTATGCCGAGATCGACCGCAAGCTCGACATCGCCGAGATGACCGGCGGCGCCACCGATGCCGGTTATGCCAACCGCAGCGGCAAGGCGGTCGTGGTCGAGAGCTTTGGCCTCGCCGGCTTCGGCTATCACGCCCGGGACGAGTTCATCGACACCAACTCGATCGTGCCGCGGCTCTATCTGGTGAGCCGGATACTGATCGAGCAGGGCAAGAAGAAGTAGGCGCCGGGGCCGGCCAAGCCATTTCGGCGAAAACAACCCCATGCACAGTAGACGGCCCTAGCGATATCAATGGCTTAGCGAGGCCAAAACGGCGGCTTGAGGACCGCCTTGACGCCCTCCCCCTCCTGCGATACCTTCGAATACGGAATTCCGTATTCCCTTTTGTGTCTCGGAGCTGCCGGCGTGATCCCTCTCGACCCGCTCCCGAACCTGATCGACCAGGTCTATGCGCGGATCCTGGAGGCGATCTCCGACCGCACGCTTCAACCCGGCCAGCGCATCCGGCAGAACGAACTCGCCGACAAGCTCGGCGTGTCGCGCCAGCCGGTGTCGCATGCGCTGCATCTGCTGCACCGGCAGGGTCTCGTCGCCGAGAGCGGCCGTCGCGGTTTTGAAGTCACCCAGCTCGACCCCTCGCGCATCCGCCAGCTCTACGAGGTGCGAGGCGCCATCGACGCGCTGGCCGCGCGGCTCGCCGCTCAGCGCGCCGCAAGCGACGCGGCGGGACGCGCGCGGTTGGACGCAGCCCTCGCCGCCGGACGCCGCATCGACCGCAAGACTTCGCTCGCCGAGCTGATCGTGCTCGACGTCGATTTTCACCGCGCGATCTATCAGCTCGCGGGCAATCCCGTGATCGAGGAGACGATCGCGCCGCAATGGCCGCATATGCGCCGCTCGATGGCGACGGTGCTCTCCGAGCTCGATTATCGCGGCAGCGCGTGGGCCGAGCATGCGACGATTGCCGGACACATTCTCGCAGGCGATGCGAAAGCCGCCGAGCGCGCAGCGCTGGCCCATGCGCAGACGGCGGGACGGATGACCGAGGAGAAATTGAGGGCGACGGACGAGGCGGCGGCGTAGCGACTATCGCGCCCCCCGTCATGCCCGGGCTTGTCCCGGGCATCCACGTTCTTCTCGCGAACGTGGAGCAAAGACGTGGATGGCCGGGTCAAGCCCGGCCATGACGAGAGAAAACAACAAATCAAAACAGGAGGACGACCCATGAAACTGTCTCAGGAGCAATTGGAGTTCTTCCACCACGAGGGCTGGCTGTTCCTCCCCGAATTGTTCAGCCAGGAGGAAGTCGACTTCCTCGCGCGCGAGGCGATCGGCATCTATGACGCGAATCGGCCCGAGGTCTGGCGCGAGAAGAGCGGCGCGCCGCGCACGGCGTTTGCCGCGCATCTCTACAACGAGGCATTCCGCATCTTGGGTGCGCATCCGCGCATGATCGACCCGGTCGAGCAATTGTTCGGCGAGCCGGTCTACATGCACCAGTTCAAGATCAACGCGAAATCGGCCTTCACCGGCGACGTCTGGCAGTGGCACCAGGATTACGGCACTTGGAAGCGCGACGACGGCATGCCGGAGCCGCGCGCGATGAACATCGCGATCTTCCTCGACGAGGTGATGCCGATCAACGGCCCCCTGATGCTGGTGCCGCAGAGCCAGAATGCCGGCGATCTCCAGGCCTCGCATGACCTTGCGACGACCTCCTATCCACTGTGGACGCTCGACGAAGAGACCGTGACGCGCCTCGTCAAGCAGGGCGGCATCGTCGCGCCCACAGGCAAGCCGGGCGGCATGCTGATGTTCCACGGCAATCTCGTGCATGGCTCGGCCGGCAACATCACGCCCTACCCGCGCAAGATCGTGTACCTGACGCTGAACGCGGTCTCGAACTACATCCGCACCCCGACGCGGCCTGAGTACATCGCGCATCGCGATTTTGCGCCGATCAAGACGGTGGACGATGATGCGCTGGTGCGGCTCGCACGTGCGCCGCGACAGGCGGCGGAGTAAGTTCTCACTGTCATTCCGGGGCGCGCCTTCTTGGGCGCGAGCCCGGAATCCATACTCCCGATCGTGGTTATGGATTCCGGGCTCGACGCTGCGCGTCGCCCCGGAATGACGAGCTTTGATTGTTGCGCTCAGGACATCCCCCATGAACCTCTTCCGCCTCCTCCAGGCCCGCGCGTCCGCTGGCAAGCCTGTCCGTGTCGCGCTGATCGGTGCCGGCAAGTTCGGCTCGATGTTTCTGGCGCAGGTGCCGCACACGCCGGGGCTGGAGGTGCCCATCATCGTCGATATCGATCGCGACCGTGCGCGCGAAGCCTGCCGCACCGTGGGCTGGAGCGCCGAGCGGATCGCGGCCACCGTCTTCACCGATGATGGCGCACGCGCCATTGCGGGCGGCGCGATGGATGTCGTCGTTGAAGCGACCGGCAATCCGGCCGTCGGCATCAAGCACGCGCGCGCTGCGATCGCGGCGGGCAAGCATATCGTGATGGTCAATGTCGAGGCCGACGTGCTGGCGGGCCCGCTGCTCGCCGAGGAAGCACGGAAGGCGGGCGTGGTCTATTCGCTCGCTTATGGCGACCAGCCGGCGCTGACCGCCGAGATGGTCGACTGGGTGCGCGCCACCGGTTTTCGCGTGGTCGCAGCCGGCAAAGGGACAAAATATCTGCCAGCCTATCACGACGTGACACCTGACGGCGTCTGGCAGCACTATGGTCTCACCGCGGGCGAGGCACAGTCGGCCGGCATGAATCCGCAGATGTTCAACTCCTTCCTCGACGGCACCAAATCCGCGATCGAGATGGCCGCGATCGCCAATGCCTGCGGGCTCGACGTGCCCGCGAGCGGCTTGCTGTTTCCGCCCTGCGGCGTCGACGATTTGCCACACGTCATGCGTCCCAGCGACAAGGGCGGCGTGTTGGAACGGTCGGGCGTGGTGGAGGTGGTGTCGTCACTCGAGCGCGACGGCCGGCCGGTGTTTCGCGATTTGCGGTGGGGCGTCTATGTCGTGCTGGAGGCGCCGAACGACTATGCCGCCGACTGCTTCAGGCAATACGGCCTGAAGACCGACGGCAGCGGACGCTTCGCGGCGATGTACAAGCCGTACCATCTGATCGGGCTCGAGCTGAACATCTCGATCCTGTCGGCGGCGCTGCGGGGCGAGCCGACCGGCCAGCCCTATGGCTTCCGCGGCGACGTTGCCGCCGTGGCCAAGCGCAATCTGCGCGCCGGCGAGATGCTGGACGGCGAAGGCGGCTACACCGTGTGGGGCAAGCTGGTGCCGGCGGCCGCGAGCCTGAAGGCAGGCGCCCTGCCGATCGGTCTCGCACATCGCCTGAAGCTGAAGCACGACGTCGCCCATGGCGAGATCGTGCGCTGGAGCGACGTCGAGTTCGACGCTAACAACGAGACGATCAAGACGCGAAAGGTAATGGAGACGGCATTCGCGAAATAGCGGCTAGAACTGCCCCGGTTGAGCGGGTGGACTGGGCCAATCCGATCGCAAATTGTTCGGATTATTCCTTGCGAACAAGTCCTGCCTTATAACGCCGCTCGGGCCCGCATCAATTGATGGTGGCATTCCGCGAACATCACGGGTTGGCGCGACTATGACGCCGGTCCGAACGCCACAATTGGCGGGATAGCCAACGTGTCGGCAGTAAGTTGCAGCACTCGCGCCTGCATTGCTTCCAATTGAGAAGCCAATAATTAGCGACGCTGACAAGGCAATTGATCGCTTCATTCTTGCCTCCTGTAGCTGATCCACGGGAGAGAATTATAGATGAAGTGTAGCTATGCCAAAGCGGTGAATGTTGAACCGTGAGTTCGGCTTCTCGATCAAAAGCCGGCATCGGCCGCAGCCCGCGCCATGTCCAACCATATGCGGACTCATGATCGCAGCAGGTTGCGTCCTCTTCGACCACGATGACCTTGGCTTCGGCCTCCTCGAAATTCTTGCGCTGGTCACAGCGATTGATAGCCCCGAGAAGCCAATGGCCGGGCCGAGCAGTGTCAGGATGGTCGCGAAGGATGACACCGGGATGCTCGTTCTGTTCGTGCTCGCCCAACGTGTCACGTCGATTTGATGTTTTGCGCGCAAAAAAAACGGGTACTGACACACGTGGCATCTTGCACCACGGTCCAACCGTAAGGAGCAATCCATGATAAATCTGAAAATTCTTGGTGCGGTCGTTGTTGTGGCATCTGCCCTGTCCAGCTCTGCTGTACAGGCGCAGTGGTACAACTCCAATCCGGACGCATGCCAAGCTGAATTCGCCAGCTGCACGGGTCTTGGAACGGGGACCACCCCCGACTATCGGGTTCGGCCATCAACTCGGCGAACGGCATATCGCCAGCCGGCAGCGGCGGACGCGACTGTCGGCAACTGGGGCAATTCCTACGCCATGTCGCCCGGCATGTCGTACGGCGAGATGGGCTGGCAGGGCAGCTGGAGTACGTATGCTGCCCGTAACGGCATCGTCTGCCGGCCCGGCACCTATTTCAAGGGTAGCGACGGCCTCCAGCATCTCTGCCAGTAGGTCATCTGCTCTGACGTTAAACAGCTCAGGCGGCCCCAAAGGGGGCGCCGGGTTAGTGGCGGGGTTGTGGGTCACGGCCAGAATTATAATACAAAAAGCGCGGGGGGGTGAACACAGGGTGTTAGAACCCCCCCCCAAGCCCGATAGAGGG
>NZ_JBVVPO010000046.1:0-4399 GCF_055811795.1 Bradyrhizobium sp. MI1.7 | reverse complement strand
TTGGCGCCCCTTACCGGATTCGTCGGCGGGCCGGCCACTTTTTAAAGGGGTCGCGCCGCCCCCCCCCAGCTCTCCCTTTTGTTATTGTGCTCTCACTAAAACCTCCCCGGGGGCCCCAAAGGGGGCCGCCTGTTTCGTGCCGGAGTTGTGGCTCTCGCCGAGAATTAGCATCCAGATCGCGCGGTGGGTGCACGACTGGGTGTACGAACGACCCCGATCTCCGGATCGAGGTCGCGTACCGTCACCAGTGCTTCGAGCGGGCGGCGGGCCTTCGTGGTAGCGATCTCTATGGAAGCAGCCGTTCTTCCCTGGCTTGCTTGAACCACTTCCGGAACATGTCCTCGGTGTCCATCATCTCGGTGAAGCCGGCGCGGTTGATCTTCACGGTCGAGACGATCGAGGGCGGACCGGACTCGGTCTGGCCGTAGCGCATGCTGTAATCGGCGTATTGGAACGACAGGCCGACGAAGTCGGCGAGGTCCGGCGACACAAGGTCATGCTTGCGTCGCAACGCGTCCCAAGAAGAGACCCAATTGGGAAACTCCTTGGCGAGCGATAGCGGGATCGGCTTGCCGGGCTTCATCTCCAGCGCGTCGGCCACCGCGGGCCAGATGTTTTCCCAGGTGAAGACATCGCCATTGGTGACGTTGAAGGCTTCGTTCTGTGCCGCCTTGGCCTCGCCCGACCAGGCGATCGCGCGCGCGAGGAGATCGACGTCGACGGCCTGCGCCACCCGCGCGGCGCCGCCGGGAAAGTCGAGCGGCCTGCCCTGCTCGCGCAGCATCGCGGCATAGACGCCGAGTGGCGGGATCAGATCCATGGCGCCGCCCATGGCGAGGCCGACGATCAGAACGGGGCGCAAGATACTCCAGTGCCAGGCTTTCCCGGCCTGGAGCTCGCGCAGGAAATTTTCCTGCGCCCAATAAAAGTTGGGCTGCTCGTACATCTCGGAGCGGCCTTCGCGCGCCGGCACCGTCAAGGGGCGGACGTGAACGCCATAGGCTTTGGTGCCTTGCAGCAAGGCGACATGCTTGAGGTCTGGCGCCATCGGCTCGAGCGCGGCCATCAAATTGCGCAACATCAGATCATTGGTCTTGATCTGCTGCGGATCGCGCCAACCATCGACGAGCTGTGGCGCCTCGTAGAGCGCGGCGTAGATCAAATGGGTGGCGCCCTGAAGCTCGGCCGCGGCACGGCGGCAATCGGCTTCGCTGGTAAGGTCGATCGGGACGTGGCGGGCGCCGTAGAGGTGGCGCGGCTTGCGTCGCGACAGCGCCACAACTTCTGAAGGCTCGGATGTGCCGAAGTGTCGCAACGCGGCGTTGCCGACGAGACCGGTTGCCCCAGCGACCACGACCTTTTTGCCCGTCATGCGCGAGCCTCCCTTGTTATTGCCTAATCGCGTAGCAGATCGCTGATGGTTCCGACTTGCGTCTGGCCCGCGTTCGCACTTGCGAGGAAGGCATCAGGCTTGATTATCGCAGGGCGTCCGGTCATCCTTGCTGACGGAACCGCAACGCTCGGCTTCCAGCAACAAGAGCCCATCAGGGCCATTCGGAAACGCTCAAACAAATCTCAACAAGAGAACGTCGATCCTCGACGAAGACAAGACGACAGCAAGATCGTTCCCTGGTCGATGCATCGACGCAATGGAAGGGATGCGCATGAAACGTCGTGATTTTCTGAAGGTGACAGGCGTCGGCCTGGCCGCGAGCACAGCAGTGGCTGCGCCCGCGATCGCGCAGTCGTCGCCCGAGGTCAGGTGGCGCTACGCCACGAGCTGGCCGAAAGCCCTCGATACGCTCTATGGCGGCTGCGAATATTTCTGCAAGCAGGTCGCCGACATTACCGACAACAAATTCCAGATCCAGCCTTTTGCGGCGGGCGAGATCGTCCCGGGCCTGCAGGTGCTCGACGCCGTGTCGAACGGCACGGTCGAGATCGGCAATACCGCGCTTTATTACTATTGGGGCAAGAACCCCGCATTCACGTTCGCAACTGCCCTCCCGTTCGGCTTGAACACGCGCCAGCAGATTTCCTGGCTGCTGTGGGGCGGCGGACAGGATCTCGTCAACGACCTCCTGAAAGAGCACAACGTCTACGGCATCCCGACCGGATCGACCGGCGCGCAGATGGGCGGCTGGTTCAGGAAGGAGATCAAGACGGTCGACGACCTCAAGGGCCTGAAGATGCGCATCGGCGGCTTCGCCGGCACGATCCTCGCCAAGCTCGGCTGCGTGCCGCAGCAGCTCGCCGGCGGCGACATCTATCCGGCGCTGGAGAAGGGCACCATCGACGCGGCCGAGTGGGTCGGTCCCTATGACGACGAGAAGCTCGGCTTCGCCAAGGTCGCGAAGTACTACTACTATCCCGGCTGGTGGGAAGGCACGAGCCAGGGCCACAACATCATGAACATCGAGAAGTGGAACGCGCTGCCCAAGCACTATCAGGCGGCGATCGACGCGGCGTCACGCGACACCTTCACCTGGATCACCGGCAAGTACGATGCGGTGAATGCTCCGGCGCTGAAGCGGCTGATCGTGAACGGCGCGATCCTCAGGGGCTTCCCGCAGGAAGTGCTCGAGGCGTGCTACAACACCGCCAACGAAATCTATGCGGACCTGTCCAAGACCAATCCGCATTTCGGCAAGATGCATGCGAGCATGACCGCGTTCAAGAATGACTCGTTGCCTTGGACGCAGGTGGCCGAGCTGAGCTACGACAGCTTCATGGCGCGGATGCGGACCAAGACGTGAGGCGCTGAGCGGCTCACACGACTAAAGACGGAGAAGCCCCGGAGATGCTGCCATCTCCGGGGTTTTACGTGCTTTGGTTCTGGTTTCGGACCAAACCTGGTTGTCCCCATCGGCTTCGCAACTGCGAGCGTTCCGACGACGCTTGATTATCGCAAGGCGACCGGTCATCCTGATGGCCGGAACCGCAACGTACGGGATCCACAAAGAGCCCTGAAGGGCCGTCGGACACACTCACACCTTCACCAAAGACAAGTTCGGTTCTCGGCGAAGCAAAAGACGACACGAAGATCGTTCCCTTAGTCGAGCAATCGGCACAACGGAGGGATACGCATGAAACGTCGTGAATTTCTGAAAGTGACAGGCGCTGGCCTGGCGGCAAGCACAGCGGTTGCTGCGCCGGCCATCGCGCAATCTTCGCCGGAAGTGAGATGGCGGCTCGCCGCGAGCTGGCCCAAGGCGCTCGATACGCTCTACGGCGGCTGCGAATATTTCTGCAAGCGCGTGGCCGAGGCCACCGACAACAAATTCCAGATCCAGCCGTTCGCGTCCGGCGAGATCGTGCCGGGCCTGCAGGTGCTCGATGCGGTCTCGAACGGCACGGTCGAGATGGGCAACACGGCGCTGTATTATTACTGGGGCAAGAACCCCGCCTTCACGTTCGGCACCTCGCTGCCGTTCGGACTGAACACGCGGGCGCATATTTCCTGGCTGCTGTTCGGCGGCGGCACGGAAATGCTCAACGACCTGCTGAAGGAATACAACACGGTCGGCATTCCCACCGGCTCGACCGGCGCCCAGATGGGCGGCTGGTTCCGGAAGGAGATCAAGTCGATGGAGGATTTCAGGGGACTGAAATTCCGCGTCGGCGGCTTCGCCGGCACGATCATCGCCAAGGTCGGCGGCGTGCCGCAGCAGATCGCGGGCGGCGACATCTATCCGGCGCTGGAGAAGGGCACGATCGACGCCGCCGAATGGGTCGGGCCCTATGACGACGAGAAGCTCGGCTTCGTGAAGGTCGCGAAATACTACTACTATCCGGGCTGGTGGGAAGGCACCGGCCAGGGCCACAACGTCATAAATCGCGACAAGTGGAACGCGCTGCCGAAGCACTATCAGGCCGTGGTCGAGATGGCCTCACGCGATACCTTCACCTGGGTCACCGGCAAATACGACTACGTCAACCCGTCTGCGTTGAAGCGCCTGCTGGTGGCCGGTGCGGTCCTGAAGCCGTTCCCGCAGGAAGTCCTGGAGGCCTGCTACAACGCCGCCAACGAGATCTACGCCGATCTCAGCAAGACCAATCCGCACTTCAACAAGATGTACACCAGCCTGTCGGCATTCAGGAACGAGTCGCTCGCCTGGATGCAGGTCGCCGAGCTCAGCTACGACAGCTTCATGATGCGGATGCGGACACGGACGTGAGGCGTTAAGCGAAACGCAGCGCCACAAACGACGAAAGCCCCGGAGATGTCTCCGGGGCTTTTTGTTTCGGGAGAGCCCGAACCACACCAAAGGTGTCATCGCCCGGCTTGACCGTGCGATCCAGTACTCCAGAGGCCCATATTGGAGAACACCGCACCCGACCAGAAGGTGATCGGCCAGCTCGACGGCGTCGCCAAGAAGAACGGCTTTGCGGGCTATGA
>NZ_JBVVPO010000045.1:48286-75593 GCF_055811795.1 Bradyrhizobium sp. MI1.7 | reverse complement strand
CCGGAATCCATCGGGCCGCAACCTCGGAGATGAATGGATTCCGGGCTCGCGCCAAGTGGCGCGCCCCGGAATGACGGGTGGAAAGAGCGCGCCCTAAGCCACGCCCGCCCGCAGCAGATCGTGCAGGTGCACGATGCCCACCACCTTGTCCGCTTCGGTCACCACCAGCGTCGTGATCTTGCTTGTGTTCAGCACCTCGATCATCTCGGTGGCGAGCATCGAGGGCGGCACGGTCTTCGGCTGCCTGGTCATGATGTCGTCGACGGATGCCGTCAGGAGATCCGGCCGCATGTGGCGGCGCAGATCGCCGTCGGTGATGATGCCCGCGATCCCGCCGGCATCGTCGACGATGCAGACGCACCCCAGGCCCTTGGCGGACATCTCCATCACCGCGTCCGACATCTTGGTGCCGAGCGGCTTGAGCGGGATCTCCGCGCCCGTGCGCATGTAGTCGCGGACGAATTTCAGCATCGCGCCGAGCTTGCCGCCGGGGTGGAAATGCGCGAACTCCAGCGCGGTGAAGCCGCGGCCTTCGAGCAGCGCGATCGCGATCGCATCGCCGATCGCGACCTGCATCATCGTCGAGGTGGTCGGCGCCAGATTGTGCGGGCAGGCCTCGCGCGCCTTCGGCAGCTCGATCACGATGTCGGCGGCCTGACCCAGCGAGGACGCCGCGTTCGACGTCACCGCGATCATCGGGATCGCGAAGCGCGCCGAATAGTTCACCAGCGTCTTCATCTCCGGCTGCTCGCCGGACCAGGACAGCGCCATGATGACGTCGTCGGCGGTGATCATGCCGAGGTCGCCATGGGCGGCTTCGGCGGTGTGGACGAAGAAGGCCGGCGTGCCGGTCGAGGCCAGCGTCGCCGCGATCTTGCGCGCCATGTGGCCGGACTTGCCGAGGCCGGTGACGATGACGCGGCCCTTGGCGTTGCGGATCAGGTCGACCGCCTTGGCGAAGGTCGCGCCCAGCGGACCGCGCAGGGCGGCGGCGAGCGCGTTGATGCCGCCGCTCTCCGTCTCCAGCGTGCGGAGCGCGGATTCGACGCTGTCGGGAGTAGGGCCGGATGATGGGGTCATCAGCGGTTTCGAGCTCGACATGTTCAGGTCCAGGGAGGAGGGGCGCGCGCCCGTTGGCCCTGCTTAGCATGCCGAGACCGGCGAGGCGACGAGAGCGCCAGGGCCCGAAACGGGTCATTAACCATAATTGTTTTAACTCCATTAACGATGGTTCCCGCTCGCTGGCGGAGGTCGTCGTGAAAGTCTTTGATTTCGTTGGAGTTCTTACATCGTGGGGGCGCCTCCAGGCACGAGCCGGAGCAAACGCGGGCATTTCCTGCGCGCGGCTTTGCCGTGCCTTGCGCTGACCGCCCTCGGAAGCGCGCCGGCGGCCGCCCAGAGCCTCACGCCCGACCTGTTCAATCCCAACCGCGGCGGCTTTGCCGCGCCCGACACGCTGCCGACGCGCCGCACGGCGGGCGTGCCGCAGGCGCCGTTGGATGCGCTCCCGGCGCTGCCCGATCCCAATGCCGATCCGCGCAAGCGCCAGCAGGCGCCGGCGACCTCGCGCGTCGGCCAGGTGCCGACGTACGGCCTGCCGGCCGCCAACGGCGCCAGCGGCTCCGGCTACGACTCGCTCAACCGCAAGCGGCAGCAGCCAAAGCTCTATCCCGGGCAGCCGAGGCCGAAGCGCCCGGTCGGACCCGGCTCGCCGGTGCCGCCGGCAACGCCGGACCGGACGCTAGGGCCGCCGCGCATCGCGCCGCCGCCGTCGGAAACCGCAAACAAGGCGCCGGTGCCGCGGGCGATGGCGGGCACCGTGCCCGGCCAGCCGCTGCGCCGCCGCCTCAAGGCCGACGACGATGCGTTCGGAGCGGTCGGCGACTATGCCGGCAGCTTCCTGATCAAGGGGGGGCTCGAGCTCTCGGCCGGCTACGACACCAATCCGGCGCGCCTGAACAAGCCGGTCGGCTCGCCGGCCTATGTCGTCGCGCCCGATCTTCTCGTGATGTCCGACTGGGAGCGCCACGCGCTGGTCGCCGATCTGCGCGGCTCGTTCTCCGGCTACACCAACAACATGCCGGCGACGATCGACGGCTTCGCCTCGCCGTCGCCGGTCGAGATCGACCGCCCCGACTTCACCGGTCATGTCGACGGTCGTTTTGACGTCAGTCGCGACCTCAAGCTCACCTCGCAGTTCCGGCTGCGGGTCGCGACCGACAATCCCGGCAGCCCGAACGTGCAGGCGGGCCTGCAGAAATATCCGATCTACGCCGCTTACGGCACCACGCTCGGCTTCGACCAGACTTTCAATCGCTTCCAGGTGGCTGCCGGCGCCACCGTCGATCGCACCGCCTACACCGATTCCAAGCTGACCGACGGCTCGACCTTCAGCAACGACGACCGCGACTTCAACCAGTATGGCGGCATCGGTCGTTTCTCCTACGACCTCAAGCCGGGGCTGAAGCCGTTCGTCGAGATCGAAGGCGACAGTCGCGTGCACGACCAGCCCGCCGACCGCAACGGCTATTTCCGCGATTCATCGGGTGGCTACGCCAAGGTCGGCTCGAGCTTCGAGTTCTCGCGCATCCTGATCGGTGAGATCTCGGTCGGCTATACCGCGCGTAACTATGTCGACCCGCGCCTCAGCCAGCTCGCGGGCTTCCTCACCGCGGGCTCGCTGATCTGGAACGCGAGCGGCCTGACCACGGTGAAATTCGCCACCGACACGCAGATCGCGGAGTCCACGGTCCCCGGCTCCTCCGGCGTGCTGGTGCGCACCTACGGGATCGAGGTCGATCACGACTTCCGCCGCTGGCTCACCGCGGTCGGCAAGTTCACCTACGGCACCTACGACTACCAAAACCAGAATCGCAACGACAAAACCTACTCACTCGAAGGCAATCTGATCTACAAGCTCAACCGCAACATCTGGATCAAGGGCACGCTGCGCCACGACATCCTGAACTCGAACCAGCCGGGGTCGAGCTCGCAGGGGACGGTGATGTTGGTGGGGGTGAGGTTGCAGAATTGAGGGCGGCGGTGCGTCGCGTTTGAGCGTATGCGGCCTAGTTCGGCTCCGCTCTCGCCACCTACTCCGCTGTCATGCCCCGGCTTGACCGGGGCATCCAGTACGCCGCGGCCTATCGTTTCGATTACAACTGTCTTTGGAATGCTGGATCGCCCGGTCAAGCCGGGCGATGACACCGTTTGCTAATCTGGCAGCAGAACCAGCCGCGGTTACCGCGGCAGATCTGTCTTCCCCATCAGGAACGTGTCGATCGACCGCGCACACAGCCGGCCCTCGCGGATCGCCCACACCACCAGCGACTGGCCGCGGCGCATGTCGCCGGCGGTGAACACGTTCGGGCGCGAGGTCTGGTAGTCGAGCGTGTTGGCCTTGACGTTGCCGCGCGGGTCGAGATCGACCGAGAGCAGCTTGAGCAGGCCCTCGTGCACGGGATGCACGAAACCCATCGCGAGCAGGATGAGCTCGGCATCGAGCTCGAACTCGGTGCCGGCAATCGGCTTGAACTTGTCGTCGACGCGCACGCAGTGCAGCTTCTTGACTTGGCCGTTCTCGCCGGAAAACTTCTGCGTCAGCACGGCGTATTCGCGGACCGCGCCTTCGGCCTGGCTGGAGGAGGTGCGCATCTTGAGCGGCCAGTTCGGCCAGGTCAGGCCCTTGTTCTCGCGCTCGGGCGGGGCGGGCATGATCTCGAGCTGGGTGACCGAGAGCGCACCCTGGCGCAGCGAGGTGCCGATGCAGTCCGAGCCGGTGTCGCCGCCGCCGATGACGACGACATGCTTGCCGCCGGCCAGGATCTCCTGGACGCCGCCGAGCGGCTCCTCGGAGACGCGGCGGTTCTGCTGCGGCAGGAAGTCCATGGCGTAGTGGATGCCTTGGAGGTCGCGGCCGGGGATCGGCAGGTCGCGCGGGGCTTCTGCGCCGCCGGTCAGCGCGACGGCATCGTAATCGTTGAGCATCTCGCGCGGGTCGACATTGCCGTCAGCGCCGACATGGCTGTTGTAGTGGAAGGTGACGCCTTCGCCTTCCATCTGCTTGACGCGGCGGTCGATGACGCCCTTCTCCATCTTGAAGTCGGGGATGCCGTAGCGCAGCAGGCCGCCGGCCTTGGCGAACTTCTCGAACAGATGCACGTCGTGGCCGGCGCGCGCGAGCTGCTGCGCGCAGGCCATCCCGGCCGGACCCGAGCCGATCACCGCGACCTTCTTGCCGGTCTTGACGGTCGCCACTTCCGGCTTCAGCCAGCCATTGTCCCAGGCGCGGTCGACGATCGCGCATTCGATGGTCTTGATGGTGACGGGGTTGTCGTCGATGTTGAGCGTGCAGGACGCTTCGCACGGCGCCGGGCAGATGCGCCCCGTGAACTCCGGGAAATTGTTGGTCGAGTGCAGGTTGCGCGAGGCCTCTTCCCAATTGCCCTGATAGACGAGGTCGTTGAAGTCGGGGATCTGGTTGTTGACCGGGCAGCCGGGCGTGCCGGGCGCCACCGAGCCCGTGCCGTGGCAATAGGGGATGCCGCAATTCATGCAGCGCGCGGCCTGATCGCGCGTTTCCTTCTCGGTCAAGGGAACGACGAACTCGTTGAAATGCTTCACGCGCTCGGCGACCGGGGTGTACTTGCGGTCATGCCGTTCGATTTCGAGAAAACCCGTGATCTTGCCCATTAAACCCGAAGTCCCTGCCGCTTAAATTCGTCTTCTCTCTAGCCAGACCCTCATCCTGAGGAGCGGCGCACTGGCGCCGCGTCGCGAAGGATGAAAGGCCCCGCTGGTGACCTCATGGTTCGAGACGCAGCTATCGCGCTCCTCACCATGAGGGCTTATCGCTCTACGCGCCGATCGCGATTTTCGGCTCGGCGTCCGCGTTGGCGGCCATTTCGCGCAGCGCGCGCCGGTATTCGACCGGCATCACCTTGCGGAATTTGGGCAGCCAGTCCTTCCAGTTGGCAAGGATGTCGGCGGCGCGCTTGGAGCCGGTCGCTTTGGCATGGCGCGAGATCAGGACGTGCAGGCGCTCGACGTCGGAGTCGAGCAGGTTCTTGAACACGTCGACCCGGCCGTGCGCCTCGAGGTCACCCGAGTGGTTATAGGTGCCGGCGTTGATCAGCTCTTCCGACAGCACCGGCTCGAGCTCGACCATCGACATGTTGCAAAGCTTGTCGAAGTCGCCGGTCTCGTCGAGCACATAGGCGATGCCGCCGGACATGCCGGCCGCGAAGTTGCGCCCGGTCTTGCCGAGCACGACCACGATGCCGCCGGTCATGTATTCACAGCAATGATCGCCGGCGCCTTCGACGACCGCCACCGCACCCGAGTTGCGCACGGCGAAACGCTCGCCGGCGACGCCGCGGAAGTAGCACTCGCCCTGGATGGCGCCATACATCACCGTGTTGCCGACGATGATGCTCTCTTCCGGCACGATGCCGCTGTTGGCGGGGGGCTTGACGATGATCTTGCCACCCGAGAGGCCCTTGCCGACATAGTCGTTGGCTTCGCCTTCGAGCTCGAAGGTGACGCCTTGCGCCAGCCACGCGCCGAATGCCTGGCCGGCGGTGCCCTTGAGCCCGACATGGATCGTGTCGTGCGGCAGGCCGGCATGACCGTAGATCTTGGCGACCGCGCCCGACAGCATCGCACCCGCCGAGCGGTTGGTGCTGTTGATCCTGGCCTCGATCTTCACCGGCGCGCCGCGGTCGAGCGCAGGCGTCGCCTTCTCGATCAGCGTGCGGTCGAGCACCGCCTCCAGATGATGGTTCTGGCGCTCGGAATGATAGATCTTCTGGCCCTTCTCTTCCTTCTGCTTGACGAAGAGCTTCGAGAAATCGAGGCCCTTGGCCTTCCAGTGCGCGACCAGCCTGGTCTGGTCGAGCAGCTGAACCTGGCCGATCATCTCGTTGAAGGTGCGGAAGCCGAGCGATGCCATGATCTCGCGGACTTCCTCGGCGACGAAGAAGAAGTAGTTGATCACGTGCTCGGGCTGGCCGGTGAAGCGCTTGCGCAGGACGGGGTCCTGGGTCGCGACGCCGACCGGGCAGGTGTTGAGGTGGCACTTGCGCATCATGATGCAGCCGGCCGCGATCAGCGGCGCGGTGGCGAAGCCGAACTCGTCGGCGCCGAGGAGCGCGCCGATCACGACGTCACGGCCGGTGCGGAACCCGCCGTCGACCTGGACCACGATGCGGCTGCGCAGCCGCTCGCGCACCAAGGTCTGGTGGGTCTCGGCAAGGCCGATCTCCCAGGGCGAGCCGGCATGCTTGATCGAGGTCAGCGGCGAAGCGCCGGTGCCGCCCTCGAAGCCCGCGATGGTGACATGGTCGGCGCGCGCCTTGGCAACGCCGGCGGCGACCGTGCCGACGCCGATCTCGGAGACCAGTTTGACCGAGACGTCGCCCGTCGGGTTGACGTTCTTGAGGTCGTAGATGAGCTGCGCCAGATCCTCGATCGAGTAGATGTCGTGATGCGGCGGCGGCGAGATCAGGCCGACGCCCGGCGTCGAGTGACGGACCTTGGCGATGGTCGCGTCGACCTTGTGGCCGGGCAGCTGGCCGCCTTCGCCGGGCTTGGCACCCTGCGCCATCTTGATCTGCATCATGTCGGAGTTGACGAGATACTCCGTGGTGACGCCGAAGCGGCCCGAGGCGACCTGCTTGATCGCCGAACGCATGGAATCGCCGTTCGGCATCGGCTTGAAGCGGTCGGCTTCCTCGCCGCCTTCGCCGGTGTTCGACTTGCCGCCGATCCGGTTCATGGCGATCGCGAGCGTGGTGTGCGCCTCGCGCGAGATCGAGCCGAAGCTCATCGCACCGGTGGCGAAGCGCTTGACGATGTCCTTGGCCGGCTCGACCTGGTCGATCGGGATCGGCTTGCGCTTCTCCTCGTCCGCGTTCTTGATCCGGAACAGGCCGCGCAGCGTCAACAGCCGCTCCGACTGCTCGTTCAGGATCCTGGCGAAGGCGCGGTAGCGTTCCAGCGAATTGCCGCGGGCGGCGTGCTGGAGCAGCCCGACCGACTCCGCGGTCCAGGCATGGTCCTCGCCGCGGCTGCGATAGGCATATTCGCCGCCGACGTCGAGCGCGGTCTTGTAGACCTGCGCCTCGCCGAACGCGTCGGCATGACGGCGCACCGCTTCTTCCGCGATCTCGGCAAGGCCGACGCCCTCGACACGGGTGTGGGTGCCGGCGAAGAACTTGCCGACGAAGTCCGCCTTGAGGCCGACGGCGTCGAAGATCTGCGCGCCGCAATAGGATTGGTAGGTCGAGATGCCCATCTTGGACATCACCTTGAGCAGGCCCTTGCCGATCGACTTGATGTAGCGCTTGACGATCTCGTAGTCGTCGAGCGAGCCGGGCAGGCGGTCCTTCATCGCGATGATGGTTTCGAACGCCAGATAGGGATTGATCGCTTCGGCGCCGTAGCCGGCCAGGCAGGCGAAGTGATGCACTTCGCGCGGCTCGCCGGATTCGACGACGAGGCCGACCGAGGTGCGCAGTCCGACGCGGATCAGATGATGATGCACGGCGGCGCAGGCCAGCAGTGCCGGGATCGGCACCCGGTCGCTGCCGACCATGCGGTCGGACAGGATGATGATGTTGACGCCCTCGCGGACGGCGGCTTCCGCACGCGCGCAAAGCTCGTCGAGCACCTGGTCCATGCCGGCAGCACCGAGACCGGCGTGGAAGGTGGTGTCGAGCGTGCGCGACTTGAAGTGCGACTCGGCGACGTCGGAGATCGAGCGGATCTTCTCGAGATCCGCATCGGTCAGGATCGGCTGGCGCGCTTCGAGGCGCTTGGTGGTGGCGAGGCCTTGCAGGTCGAACAGGTTGGGCCGCGGTCCGATGATGGAGACGAGGCTCATCACCAGCTCCTCGCGGATCGGGTCGATCGGCGGGTTGGTGACCTGCGCGAAGTTCTGCTTGAAGTAGGTGAACAGCGGCTTGGCCTTGTCCGACAGCGCCGAGATCGGCGTGTCGTTGCCCATCGAGCCCGCGGCTTCCTCGCCGGTGGAGGCCATCGGCGTCATCAGGATGGAGATGTCTTCCTGGCTGTAGCCGAACGCCTGCTGGCGATCGAGCAGCGACAGGTTGGAGCGCACGCCGGTGGTCGGCACCTTCGGCAGCTCTTCCAGCACGATCTGGGTCCGCTCCAGCCACTCCTTGTAGGGATGGCTCCGGGCGAGCTCGGCCTTGATCTCGTCGTCCGGGATCAGGCGGCCCTGCTCGAGGTCGACCAGCAGCATCTTGCCGGGCTGCAGCCGCCACTTGGTGATGATCTGGTCCTCGGGGATCGTCAGCACGCCCATCTCGGACGCCATCACGATGCGGTCGTCTTTGGTCACGAGATAGCGCGCCGGCCGCAATCCGTTGCGGTCGAGCGTCGCGCCGATCTGGCGGCCGTCGGTGAAGGCGATTGCGGCGGGGCCGTCCCACGGCTCCATCAGCGCAGCATGATATTCGTAGAAGGCGCGGCGCTTCTCATCCATCAGGGGATTGCCCGCCCACGCCTCCGGAATCATCATCATGACGGCGTGCGGCAGCGAGTAGCCGCCCTGCACCAGGAATTCGAGCGCGTTGTCGAAGCAGGCGGTGTCCGACTGGCCTTCATAGGAGATCGGCCAGAGCCGGTTGATGTCCTTGCCGTAGAGCTCGGAGCTCACGGAAGCCTGGCGCGCCGCCATCCAGTTGGTGTTGCCGCGCAGCGTGTTGATCTCGCCGTTATGCGCGATCATGCGATAGGGATGCGCCAGCGACCACGCCGGGAAGGTGTTGGTCGAGAAGCGCTGATGCACCAGCGCCAGCGCGCTCTCGAAGTCCGCCTCGTGCAGATCGGGATAGTACTTGCCGAGCTGGTCGGCGAGGAACATGCCCTTGTAGATCACGGTGCGGCACGACATCGAGCAGGGGTAATAGCCCGCGAGGCCGCGGTCGCGGCGCTGGTAGATCGCCTGCGAGATCGACTTGCGCAGGATGTACAGCCGGCGCTCGAAATCGTCCTCGGTCTTGGCGGTGCCGTTGCGGCCGATGAACACCTGCATGCAGGCGGGCTCGGTCGGCTTCACGGTGACGCCGAGCGAGGAATTGTCGGTCGGCACGTCGCGCCAGCCGAGCAGGGTCAGGCCCTCTTCCTTGATCTGGTCGGCGATGATGCTCTTGATGACGTTGCGCCAAGCGGTGTCGCGCGGCATGAACAGCGCGCCGATGGCGTATTCGCCCGGAGCCGGCAACGTGAAGCCGAGCTCCCCGGCCTTGCGGCTGAAGAAGGCGTGCGGGATCTGCACCAGGATGCCGGCGCCGTCACCGGCGCGCGGGTCGGCGCCGACGGCGCCGCGATGCTCGAGGTTGCAGAGGATGCTGAGCGCGTCCGCGACGATCTCGTGGGACTTCTTGCCCTTGATGTTGGCGATGAAGCCGACGCCGCAGGAATCCTTCTCCAGGCTCGGATCGTACAGACCTACAGCCGGCGGGCGCGAATTGTGTTCCTGAATCGGATCAGTCGTTTTCGAGGCGACCGTCGCCGACAGTTCTTCTGCCACGATGTTTGCGCGCTCGAATTGCGACCCGGTCATTGTTCCAATCCTCTCCATGCGGCAAGCTGCCTCACCGCTATCTTCGGCGCACCTTGGGCGTTCCGCGGCACCCGCCTCTGGGTCACCGCTCGTCCGCTGCGAGCCGCATTTTCTTAAATTCAGGCCAAGGCGTTCTTCGTCCCCGAGAACGGCTTTGCCTGTTGCCTTCCTGGCGCTCGAAAGCACCGACTTTCGTTGCAATCCGTATGCCGGAACTGCAAGCAAAATTGAGACAGTCTTCCTGTCCTAACCATCACCTTGCCAAATTTTTGTCTATCACACAAGCGCGCGGAAGTCCCGATTCCCAGAGTGTCAATCAGCGCTTTCCGCATGGCACGCGGCCCCGGTTTTGAAGCAAACGCGCCCTGATCCGGCCCTGTAGACGCCGAAATCCCGAATGAAGCTTCGGATCAGCCCTTCGAAAGGCGCGCCACGCCGCAAGAAGCGAAAGAGCGCGAGGTATTCGGGGGCCTGACAGGAGCGTGTCGACCATGAAGTTTTTCACAGGATGTGTGGCCGCTGCCACGCTGGCGCTGGTGGCGACGGCCGCCGAGGCACAAGTTCCGGCCAACGGCGCTGCGCGGGCCGCCTATATCGCGGTCTCGGATTTCGACGGACCCTATGGGCCGCCGGAAGCCGCGCCGCCGCCGCCCCGTTACGGTTACGGCTATGGCTACGAGGAGCGCGGTCCGGCGCCGGCGCTGCTGCCGTCGACCGAGGTCTACGCTGTGCTGCGCGACAACGGCTTCTCGCCGCTCGGCATCCCGCGCCTGCGCGGCGGCGTCTACACCATCGCGGTGATCGACCGCCGCGGCGACGACGGCCGGCTGGCGATCGATGCCCGCGACGGGCGAATTCTGCGCTTCATGCCGGCCGCCGACGCCTTCGGCATGGCGCCCAGCGATGAGGTGCCGACGGTTGCACCTTACCGTCCACAAAGCGCGCTGCCGCCGCCGACCATGGTCCGCAGCGGCCCGCCGCGTCCGCCGGCCTCCATCCCGCATGTCGCCAGCCGCACCGTGCCGCTGCCGAAGGCCGCACCGCGCCGCGGCGAGGCGCCTGTCGCCGCCGCCAAGCCGGCCGCGGCAGCTCCGCAGCAGGCACAAGCGCCGCAGGCACAGCTCACCCAGCAGACCGCCGCCGTGCAAGCAAAGCCCGCCGAAGCCGCACCGCAAACCGCCGCGCCAACCGTCGGTCAGGCCAAGCCGGCTCCGACGATCATGCCGACGCAGGAGATGCCGGCGGCGCAGGGGCTGGACTAGCGCGCTCGCTTGACGCGACTGCGCGCCACGCGCTGGACGGAGACCTGAGCAAAACAAAAGCGCCCGAAGAGCTCGGGCGCTTTTTCATTGCGGCGATCGCGCGCTCAGCTGCGCGGATACCCCGCCGCTTCCAGGATCAGATTCGCCACGTCCTTCGGATGCGACACCAGCGAGAGGTGGCCGGCATCGAGCTCGATCGTGGTTGCGTTCATGCGCTTGGCGAGGAAGCGTTCGAAATCGGGATTGATGGTGCCGTCGTTCTTCGACACCGCGTACCAGCTTGGCTTCGTGTGCCATGCAGCTTCCGTGGTGCGGCCGGCGAAGATCGAGGCGGCCGTCGGCCATTGCACGGCGTAGAGCTCCCTGGCCTGCTCCGGCTTCACGCCATTGGCAAAATACTTCAGGAAGGCGTCTTCCGAGAGCTTTGTGTAGCCGTCGCGTTCGACGATGCCGGCGCGGGCCGGGCCTGCCGGAAACTGCTTCGACAGCGCGACGAAGTCTTCGTTCGCATCGGGCGCGCGTGCGGCGACGTAGACGAGGCCGGTGACCTTCGGGTCGTTGCCGACCTGGCTGATCACGGTGCCGCCCCAGGAATGCGCGACCAGCACGGTCGGGCCATCCTGTTCGGCCAGCGCGCGCTTGGTCGCCTCGACGGAGTCCGCAAGCGACGACAGCGGATTTTGCACGGCGGTGACGTGCAGGCCCGCGGCCTGGAGGATCGGGATCACCTCCGACCAGCTCGATCCGTCGGCCCAGGCGCCGTGCACCAGAACGACGTTCTTGGCTTTCACCGTCTGCGGCGTCTGCGCGTGAGCCAGGCTGATGGGGGCCGCCAGCAAGCTCGCGGCGACGAAAAGGCTGCGCCAAAGTGACATGATCGTGCTCCGTATTGTTTTTGCTGCGATGCCCAAAGGACGGAGCGTGTGGTCGCGGCGTTACATGTCCTCACCGTTCTGTGATGCAATGCAAAACAAAAAAACGCCCCGGGGCACCGGGGCGTTTTCGCAACTTGGCGGCTGTCGGCGTGCTTAGGCGGCGACCGAGCTCTCGATCACCTGCGCCTTCGGCGCGCCCGCGTTGATGGCGATCTGGCGCGGCTTCTTGGCTTCGGGAATCTCGCGCACGAGGTCGACGTGAAGCAGCCCGTTCTCGAGCGAGGCGTCCTTCACCTGCACGAAGTCGGCAAGCTGGAAGGCGCGCTCGAAGGCACGCGCGGCGATGCCGCGGTAGAGCACTTCGGACTTCGAGTTCTCGTTGGCGACTTTCTCGCCCTTGATCGTCAGCGTGTTTTCCTTCGCGACGAGGGAGAGCTCGTCCTTGGCGAAGCCGGACACCGCAACCGTGATGCGGTAGGTGTTCTCGCCGGTACGCTCGATGTTGTAGGGGGGATAACCGGGGCTGCCGTCCGAACCGGCCTGGTCGAGCAGGCTGAAGAGGCGGTCGAAGCCGACGGTGGAACGGTAAAACGGAGTCAGGTCGTAGGTACGCATGGTCTAGTCCTCCATTGAGCGACTGTTGGTAACCCGCCCGCCAATCGGGCCGGGCTTTAGTCTGTGTGCAGCCTAATGTTCCGGTTCCGAAACACTGGTAGCGGCCTGCACCATGGTGATATGGGTTCAGGGGAACGGCGTTCAAGAGGGCGGCAAGTTGCGCCTTTTCGGCGCTCCAGCCCCTTGATTTGCAGCATTTCTCGCCCAATGACGCTGATCTCGATTCCGTCCAATCCCGTTCCCGAAGACGTCGTCAGCGGCACCATCAAGACACCCGATGGCGCCGAGCTGCGCTTTGCGCGCTGGGCGCCGCCGGCGAACCGCAAGGGCACGGTCTGCGTCTTCACCGGACGCAGCGAGCAGATCGAGAAATATTTCGAGACCGTGCGCGACCTGCGCGACCGCGGTTTCGCGGTGGCGATGATCGACTGGCGCGGGCAGGGCCACTCCTCGCGCCGCCTGCGCGATCCGCGCAAGGGCTATGTGCGCGACTTCTCCGATTTCGAGATCGACGTCGAGACCTTCGTGCAGCAGGTGGTGCTGCCGGATTGCCCGCCGCCCTTCTTCGCGCTCGCCCATTCCATGGGCGGCACGGTGATGCTGCGGGTGGCGCACGCGGGCAAGCGCTGGTTCGACCGCATGGTGCTGTCGGCGCCGATGATCGACCTGCCCGGCCGCGCCACCTCGTTTCCGGCGCGGGCGCTGCTGAAGACGATGCGCCTGATGGGGATGGGCGGTCGCTATGTCCCGGGCGGCAGCGACCACATCACCGGGCTCAATCCCTTCATCAACAATCCGCTGACCAGCGATCCCGTGCGCTATGCGCGCAATGCCGCGATCCTGGAGGAGGATCCGACGCTCGGGCTCGCGTCACCGACGGTCGCCTGGGCCGATACCGCCTTCCACGCCATGAACACCTTCAAGGGCAAGAACTACCCTTCCCAGATCCGCCAGCCGATCCTGATGCTGGCGGCCTCCAGCGACACCGTGGTCTCGACCGCGGCGATCGAGGAGTTCGCCTACCACCTGCGCGCCGGCTCCCATCTCGTGATCGCCGGCGCCAAGCACGAGATCCTCCAGGAGCAGGACCGCTACCGCTCCCAGTTCTGGGCCGCCTTCGACGCCTTCGTGCCGGGCACGCCGCTGTTCAAGTGAGGAAGCAGCGGCGGGGCGAGGTAAGAAGACCAGCTCACAGCGTCTTCAGGTACTCGATCAGGTCGTAGCGCTCTTGCTCCTTGAGCACGCGGCCGATGGTGCCGTCCTTGCCGGGGCCCGGCGTGCCATCGAACGAATGGCCGGCATTGCTGTTGCCGAAGGTCTCGGTGCCATCAGACGCTCGCGTCGAGAAGTGCGACTGGCCGGTCTTGCAGCTCTCGCCGTCGACGACCGCGAAGCCGACCTGCTTCGGATCGTAGTCGCGACCACCACCCATGCAGAACGATTTGGGGCGCTCGGCCGCGGGGCTCAGCATCCAGTAGAGCGAGGGCACCGATCCGTTGTGCAGGTAAGGCGCGGTGGCCCAGACGCCGTTGAGCGGGCGCGCGCGATACCAGGGCGGCGGCTCCTTCGCCTCGGCCGGCTGCGGACCGGGATTCGGGCAGTTCTTGCGCTCACCCCACCAGGCCTGCTGAACCTTCGGGTCGATCTTCGCATCGTCCATCGCTTTGCGGCTGACGATGTCGACGAGCACCATCAGCCCGACCGAGTACGGCATGTCGGTCGAGGAAATAGCCGGCAGATTGCAGCTCCACCAGGCATTGAGCTTCTGCGTGGGATCGAGCTCGAGAAAGCCCGGGACCTGAACCGTCCGCGTCTGCAGCACGCTCGCCTGAGCGGGATCGGTCCCCATGCCTTTGACGCTCTTCTGGACCTCGTTCAGGAATTTGTCTTTGCCGATGGTCTCCCAGCGCGACGAGGACCAGATGCTCTGGTCCGGAAACTCGGTGTCGAACACGGGATCGTTGACCGGCCCGAGATGGCATTCGACGCAGATCTGCGCGTAGAGCTTGCGGCCGTTCTTGACGCGCTCACCATCGATCTTCCAGGCATTGTCGCCGAAGATGTCCGACGGCCATTTCGGCGATGTCAGTCCGGAGAGCTGCTTTTTCGGATAGGGCGCCGACCCCTTCAGCAGATCCTCGATCCAGTTCAGATTCTTGATATCCATCGACGAGCGGAACAGCGTGTCCTTGGGGGTATTGTCGGACAGATTGAGCAGCGCCGTCACGCCCAGCGCTTCGCCGGCGTTGCGGATCAGCGGTTGTTCGATGGACGCGTCATATTGCGCGAATTTGAGCCAGGGCACGGTCCAGATCGGCGGGAAGCTGACCGGCGCGTCCTTGGCATGCAGATTCTTTTCGAAGCCGCTGAGGCCGCTGAGCGTCATGTCCTGGGCGAAGACCTGATTGCCGATGCGGTTGAGCGCGTCGAGACGGCCGTATCCTTCCTCGGTGTCCTGCTGCTTCTCTTCCCGCTTCGTCTTCTCGTTGAATCTCGTCTTGCCGTCGATGGTTTTCGCGTAGGTCTTCTCCCAGTCGATCAGGAACGTGCTGATCGTGCGCAGCTTCTGCTTCAGCGCATCGCGATCCGCACCGCTGGCGGAGGGGCCGAGCACACGGTCGGCGAAGCGGGTAAAGCGACCCGGCACGAGGAGCGTGTAGGCGATCGACAGACCCGTCGTGACCTCGAGCTTCCTCAGGTCGGTCATCGCCGGGCCGCCGTCGAAACGGATGTCGATGCCTTTGTAGTGAATCTGGCCGGTGTGGCAGGCGGCGCAGGTCAGGCCGATCCGGTCGTCGCCGACCTGGCCGGTCGCAGGATCGGGTACGCCGGTCATGCGCGCAAAGCCGACGGGCAGGCCGTCGACGTTTTCGGCCTGGGTGCCCCAGTTAACCGGCGGATCCCAAAGTCGCGCCGGCACCGGCTTGGTCTTGTCGTAGACATTGGCGTAGCCGAACCGGCGCAGCGTGGCGTCGTCGGTGTTGATCGTCTGCGGGCTCGGGATGAAGCCGAAGCGCTGGAGATGGTCGCTGTCATGCAGCATCCCGGGCTTTGCGAAGAAATGAAGCCGCGGCTGCTCGAGCGCCATGAACCAGCTGTAGGGCACCGGGAAGGTCGCGGTGCCCTGGCTGGCGTGATGAAACCAGTGCCGGTCCTCCAGCGCCCAGTTTTGCTCGAGCCAGTACGCGGCCTGGGGTTCGACAAGCTTCGGCAATGGCGGCGCCACGAGGTCACCGAGGATGCCGGGCAGCATTGGCTGGAATTGATCCGGAAAGCGCAGCGCCACGACGCCAAAGACGAGCAGCGCGGCGACTAACCCGCCGGCAACGCGCAATATGAGCGAGGGCGGTTTGACCGGCTGGCTGACGACCCGCTGCGTGATCCTCTCAGGGAATTTGCGCTCGTTGAACAGCGTACGCACGTCGGCGATGGCGAGATAGCGGTTCTCGCCTTCACCCTTGCCCATGATCTTCAGCAGGATGGGCCATTCGAACTGCATCAAGATCCGGTAATACCAGCGCGCAGCGCTCCCGGCGCGCTTGAAGTTGTCGCGCATGTAGGTCTGTATTTCCGACGCGTTGATGCCGGGCTCGGTGCCGCCGCCGTTCGGATCGGTATAGTCCCTGCCGAAGCTGGCCAGGCGGGCGATCTGATCCTCGTTGACCTTGCCGTCGACGCCGAGGATGCGCGAACCGGCGCCGCGCTTGTCCAGGGGGCCGCCGCGCAGCGCATCGAGCTGTGCGCCCGAAAAGATGCTCTTCAGGATGTGACCGAAGCCGTTGGCGATCAGTGCGATGCCGCGGGTCTCGACACGGGCCACCGTCTTCATCAGCCCCTTGTCGCCGCTCGCATTCGCGATCGTCTGCGATAGCTTGCCGATCGGGACGGTCCCGCCGTCGACGAAACCTTCGCCAACGAGGCCGCGCAGGAAAGGGCAGGGATTGTCTGGCGAGACCTGGATCGAGGGATCGAAGGGAGGCTTCGAGGCGGGGTCGTTCATGGCCCAAAATCCTGAAAACAGCGAATCGTGAAATGAAGACGCGCCGATAGAGCGCGGAAAGTCCTAACAAACCGACAGCAACTTATACTACTTCAGCGTGTAAAGAAGTGTGGCTGAATTCACGGTCCTGTCAATAAAAGCCGGCCCGAGGTTGCGAGGGGACGGGGGCGGGACCGAGAAGGCCTGCCTGTCAGGACTCGGCCGCGCGTTTGACGTCGCTTTGCACCAGGGTCAGCTTGCTGAGCGGCACGCCCGCGTTCAGAAGCCCCTCACGGTAATGGGCGAGGTCCTCGGGCCGCTTCCAGTGGAAATTGCGCAAGTGACGATCGACATTCAGCGTCGGGTAGTTGCGCATCAGCACGCCGACGGCCTCGCCCGCCTCATCGTCCCGACCCAACTGTGCCAGCGCCGCGGCACGGATCGCCAGCGCCTGCATGTGGTTCGGGTTGATGTAGAGCTGCTCGCGGGCCCAGGACAGGGTCGCGTCGTATTGCCCCAGCAGATAATGGCTGAAGGCGTTCAGCGCGGCCCATTGGTAGCGCGGGTCGCTGTTGTCGCGCTGCGCGGCCATCGAGAACAGCTCGATCGCCTCGCGGTGCTCGCCGATGACGAAATGGCAGATGCCGAGCACGCCGCGTGCGCCGTTGTCGTAGGGGTTGAGCGCGACCGCGCGCTTGGCGGCGTCCATCGCGGCCTCGTAATGCGCCTCCATGGCATGCGCCCAGGACAAGATCGAGAAGGCGAAGGAGGAGCGCGGGTCGAGCCGGACGCTGGTCTCGGCGAGGGCCATCGCCTCGGCCCACATCTCGCGTGTGCCCTTGACCCACCCGAACTGGATGCTCTGGATCTGGATCGTGGCGAGATAGGCGTGCGCGATCGACAGTTTGGGGTCGAGGCTGATGGCTTCGCGGAACAGGTCGACGGCGGTGGCCAGGTCCTCCTTGGTCTGCCGGTAGTAGTGCGACAGCCCCTTGAGGAAGCGGTCCCAGGCGGTCACGTCGGTGGAGAGCCGCGCCGGCGCCGAGGCCTCCGCCCGGACGATCTCGGTGGCGATGGCGGCGGACAGATTGGTGGTGATCTCGTCCTGCATCGCGAACAGTTCGCCGATGTCGCGGTCGTAGCGGCCGGTCCAGAGCTGCTCGCCGGTCTCCGGCGCGACCAGCTCGGCGGTGACGCGGATCTTGGCTCCGGCGCGCCGCACCGAGCCCTGGATCAGATAGGTGGCATCGATCTCGCGCGCGATCAGGCGGGTGCTGGTGTTCTTGCCCTTGAACGCGAAGGTCGAGTTGCGGCTCAGCACGCGATAGAAGGATTGCAGCGACAGCGCGTGGATCAGATCCTCGGTGAGGCCGTCGGAGAAATATTCGTCCTGGGCGTCGCTGAGATTGGCGAAGGGCAGCACACCGACGATCGCTGTGCGGTACTGCTGCGACAGCACCGACGCCTCCCGGAGCTCGGGCGCGAGCGCTGGCGCACCCTCGGGCATCCAGGTCCAGACCCCGATCGGGTCCTTGATGTTCTTGAAGCGATGGTTGCCGGCATCGACCAGCAGCGCGGTCAGGTGCTTGCTCGCCTCCCGGTAGGCCTTGGCCGAGATGGCGAAGCCGCCGGGGCTCGCCACCGCTTCGAGGCGGACGGCAATGTTGACGTCGTCACCGAATACCTCGTCCTCGTCGGCGATGACGTCGCCCATGTGGATGCCGAGGCGAAACTGCATGGCGCGCTCGGCAGGCAGGTGATGGTTGCGCTCCGCCATCAGCGTCTGCATCGCGATCGCGGCCTCGACGGCGCCGACGATGCTCGGGAACTCCAGCAGGAAGCCGTCGCCGGTGTTTTTGACGACGCGGCCGCCATGGTTGAGGATGATGGGATGGATCGCGCTGCGATGGGCCTTAAAGGCGGCATGGGTGCCGGCCTCGTCGCTGCCCATCATGCGCGAATAGCCGGCGACATCGGCGCAGACGATGGCGGCCAGACGTCTTTCCATAGCCCGGAGCTCCAAGGGATCGATGACCGGCCCCCGCGTGGCAGTCGCCTCGAATCCCGCATTTCCAAGAACACTGCCTTTATAGAGCAGATAAGGCCGAGCGAAAGCATGATCCGCATTGCAAATTTGAGGTAAATTCTCCGCAATCCTGGCGGTGGACGGCGGCGGCCGAACCGAATAAGCCCGCCTTTCAAGGCTGACGGGGGCACCTCACATGCTGGGCATTCACGAGATCTGGCTCTTCATCCTGTCGGGCATATTGCTCAACATCACGCCTGGCCCGGACTCGGTCTACGTGATCGGCCGCAGCATGCAGATGGGCTGGCGGGGCGGCGCCGCGGCCGCGCTCGGCATCAGCTTCGGCTGCTTTTTCCACGTTGCGGGCGCGGCAATCGGCCTTTCGGCCCTGCTGATGGCCTCATCGACCGCCTTCTCGATCCTGAAGCTGGTCGGCGCGGCCTATCTCGTCGTGACGGGACTTCAGATGCTGTGGTCGCGCCCGGCGCTGGCCGCAGCCATCGACGAGCCGGAGCGGAGCCCGCTGCGGCGGGTCTTCCTCCAGGGCGTCTTCACCAACGCGCTCAATCCCAAGGTCGCGCTGTTCTTCCTGGCCTTCCTGCCGCAATTCGTCGCAGCCGATTCTCCGCACAAGCCGCTCGCCTTCCTGACGCTCGGCCTGATCCGCCTCCACGTCTTCACCTCGTCGCGCGCACCATGGTGGACGATCCAGGACGATCTGCCCCAGCACGAAAAATGGGTGCCTGGCTACGAACCCAAATCGTAGGCCTCAGGCGAACTCCTTCAGCAGCGCGCTGCCCGCGAGATAAACGCCGAGCAGGATCATCGCGATCAGGAACCAGCGGCGAAACGCTTCCGCCGGCATCCGCGCCCGCACCGACTGGCCGACGAACATGCCGGCGAAGGCCATGGCCATGCCCACGGCGCCCGGCACTGCGTTCGCCGGCGTCAGCAATCCGCCGGCGGTGAGATTGAAGGCGAGCGCCAGCGTCGCCGTTGTGAAGAACACGCCGAGCGCCTGCACCAGTTCGTCCTTCTCCATGCCGATCGCCTGCATGAACGGCATCGAGGGGATCACCTGCACGCCTGTCGAGGCCGAGATCACGCCGGTGATCACGCCGACCACGCCGCCGACCCATTTCTCGTTCTGCGGCGCGACGTGGAACTTGAATTTGCTGAGCCCGATGATCGCGTAGATCACGAGCAGGATTCCGAGCACGATCGTGCCGTAACGGGCATGCGGGCCGGTCAGCGCGCCGGCATTGAGCCAGCATCCGATCACGGTGCCGATCATCAGCGGCCAGAGCCGCCTCAGGATGTCGCGCAGATAGGGGCCGGCGAAGGTCTGCCAGATATTGGTGACGATGGCGGGCACGATCACGATGGCGATCGCGCGGCTCGGCGCCATGTTCACCGCGAGCAGGCCCATGGACACGGTCGGCAGGCCGAGCCCGACCACGCCCTTGACGAATCCGGCGATCAGGAAGACGGCGGCGATGAGGATGAGGAGCGGGTCAATCATATCTTGCACATTGACCGAAGCCGCGCGCCGGCACAATCTGGAGGTTACGGAGACAGCCTTCGTTCTTGGCGGAGGCTGAGGAGAATCCGGCCATGCGCTTCGACCTCGTTGACCTCCAGCTCTTCATCGCGGTTGCCGACCAGCGCAGCATCACCCGCGGCGCCGAGCGATCAAATCTCGCCTTGGCCTCTGCCAGCGCGCGCATAAAGGGGCTCGAGGACGCGCTCGGCGTCGCGCTGCTCAAGCGCGGGCGGCGCGGTGTCGAGCTGACTGCGGCGGGCGAGAGCCTGCTCGATCATGCACGGGTCGTGATGCACCAGGTCGACGCCATGCGCGGCGATCTCGCCGGCTTTGCCAGCGGCGTGCGCGCGAGCGTGCATTTTCTCGTCAACACCTCGGGGCTGTCGGAGCATCTGCCGAAGGCGCTGGCGGGCTTCCTGCGCGAGCATCGCGACGTCGCCATCGACATCGAGGAGCGCGAGAGCACCGATATCGCGGCAGCAATCACCGCCGGTGCCGCCGATCTCGGCTTTGCCGCCGAGCACGCGCTGCCCGACCATATCGAGCGTTTCGTCTTCAGCGAGGACCACCTGACATTGGTGACGTCCAGGCGCGGTCCGTTCGCCGGCCGCCGCCAGATCGATTTCCAGGAGGCGCGGGATTGTGATTTCGTCGGGCTGACCAGCGCCACTGCGCTCCAGATGCACATTTCGAAGCACGCCGCCCGGCTCGGCATGCGTCCGCATTACCGTGCGCGTCTGCGCGATTTCGATGCGATCTGCCAGATGGTCGCCGCTGACGTCGGCATCGCCCTGGTGCCGATATCCGCCGCCCGCCGCTGCGCCAAGCTGATGCCGCTGGCCATGGTCCGCCTGCGCGATGCTTTCGCCAACCGCAAGCTCGTGATCTGCGCCCGCAGCTTCAAGGCGCTGCCAAGGCCGGCCAAGATGCTGGTGGAGCATTTGCGGGCGGCGGCGGTGTAAGAGGCCTGTTGATGTGAGCCTGCGCTGCGGCTGTGCGCACAACTGCGCTCCCTCCCCCCTTGCGGGGGAGGGCGGGGGAGAGGGGTGGCCCAGGAAAAGGTATCGCTGTCGCGAAGAAGAGAGATCGATGGAGTCCCCGTGTGGACCCCTCTCCCTAACCCTCCCCCGCAAGGGGGGGGAACGCACCTACCTCGTGGCGGCGTCACGACTCAAGCCGTTGATCACTTCGCCGTCTCGACGCCGGCGTCCTTGATCACCTTCGCCCACTTCGCGGTCTCGTCCGCGATGAAGCTGCGAAAATGCTCCGGCTCGTCGCCGATCAGCGTCGCGCCTTGGGCGGCGAGCTTTTCCTTGACGGCCGGATCCGCCATGGCCTTCGTCGCCAGGCCATGCAGCGCGGTGACGATCTCCTTCGGCGTGCCCTTCGGCGCCACCATGCCGTACCAGTTCTCGATGCGAAGATCAGCAAAGCCCGCTTCCGCGGTGGTCGGCACGTCGGGCGCGGTCGCGGAGCGCTCGGCCGAGCCGACCGCGATCGGCTTCAACGCGCCCGCCTTGACCTGCGGCAGCAGCACCGGAAGATCCAGGAAGGTCATCTGCACCTGCTGGCCCAGGAGATCGTTCACCGCGGGAGCAGCGCCACGATAGGGCACGTGTACGATGTCGATCTTGGCCGTCAGCTTGAACAGCTCACCGGCGAGGTGCGGCAGGCTGCCGGGGCCGGAGGAGGCGAAGTTGAGCTTTCCGGGCTGCGCCTTGGCGAGCGCGATCAGCTCGCCGATGTCCTTTGCGGGCACGTTGGTGGCAACGACAAGCATTTCCGGCACGGTCGCAACCAGCGTCACCGGCGTGAGGTCGCTCGAGGTGTCGTAGGCGACCCGCTCCATGCTCGGGCTGATCGCGAGCGCGCCGGCCGAGGAGATGGCGATGGTGTAGCCGTCAGGCGCGGCCTTCGAGACCGCGTCGGTGCCGAGCACGCCGCCCTGGCCGCCGCGATTGTCGATCAGCACCGGCTGCCCTGACAGCTCCGACATGCGCTGGCCGATCACGCGGGCAATGATGTCGTTGGGCCCGCCGGCCGGGAACGGCACGATCAGCTTGATCGGTTTTGCGGGGAAATTCTGCGCGGAGGCGAGGGCGGGAAACAGGAGCAGGAATGCGAGGAGGAGCTTAGGCCAGTTGTTCATGCAGGCTCTTTTCATGCACGCTCCTTGGGGCGCTTATCCGTTGAGCAGTTTCAGTGCTTCTTCGTGAACTCTAGCGTCGCCGGCCGCGATGATGCGGCCGCCGCCCTGGGCCGGCTTGCCTTCCCAGGTGGTGACGACGCCGCCGGCGCCGGTCACGATCGGGATCAGGGCTGCGATGTCGTAAGGCTTCAGCTCGGTCTCGACCACGAGATCGACGTGACCGGCCGCCAGCATGCAATAGGAGTAGCAGTCGCCGCCATAGCGCGACAGCCGCGCGCCCTGTTCGATGCGGCTGAAAATGGCGCGGTCGCGTTCGTTCATCAGCAGCGGGCTGGTGGTATAGCTCGTTGCTTCCGACAGCGAGGCGCAGCGGCGGACCTGAAGCCGGCGCTCGCCGGACGGGCCCTTATAGGTGGCCGAGCCGTTGTCGCCGGAGAAGCGCTCGCCGATGAAGGGCTGGTGCATCATGCCGTACACCGGCGCGCCCTTGTGCAGCAGCGCGATCAGCGTGCCCCAGATCGGAAAGCCGCCGATGAAGGATTTCGTGCCGTCGATGGGGTCGAGCACCCAGACATAATCGGCGTCCTCGCGCTCATTGCCGAATTCTTCGCCGACGATGCCGTGCTGGGGGAAGCTCGCCTTGATCAGCCGGCGCATCACCGCCTCCGCGGCGCGGTCGGCCTCCGTCACGGGGTCGAAATCCTTGGTCTTGCTCTTGTCGTCGATTGACAGCGAGGTGCGGAAGAACGGCAGGATGGTTTCGCCGGAGGCGGTGGCGAGCCGTCCGATGAAGGCTGAGAAGTCGATCACCGTCACGGCGCATCCTCAAAACGAAAGTCGGGTGAAGCTCGCTCCTGCCTAGCTCAATTCGCTTCTCGCGTGCAGCGCTGAGTTGGTTTGCTCCCTGGTATTTTGGATGCCGCAACCGGCTGCCCCGTCCCAGTCATATGCTGGCCAAATATCGATCATAGAGTTGAAAACTTAGTTCCGAGTATGCCTCGTTCGTATGCAAACGGTTATCAACCCATTGAATTTCCTTATCAAAGAAACTGAATCTGGGTTTCGCTATAAGCAATTGAGCCATGTGCATATTGCATGGGAAACGGCTCAAAAGCCCTTGCACTTTGTGCGTCGCGGCCGCATATTGTTGCGGTGCGGTAGCGCTCTGCGTTACCGCTGCCCTCCTTGGGCGTTTCCTCCCTAGACTTGGGCCGCTTCTTCATCAGAAGCGGCCCTTTTTTCTTTGAGCCTCGATCTTCACTTCGAGCGCGCGAAAACGCGAAGCGAAGATTCGGCGCACGATACGCTGGCAGCTTGATCTGATGTTTGATCGGCGACGCGATCGCGCGGCGACGGCTCGCGTCTATTCAGCCGCGGCCTGGAACGGGCCGAGATCGCCGAACGGGATCGTCGTCGCCAGCACGTCGGCGAGCACGCCGAAGTCGCTTGCCACTTGCGCAAAGCGCGGACTGCGCTCGCGCCGCCGCTCGTCCATGTAGATCGCGCGGTTGAGCTCGAGCTGCACCGCGTGCAGGCCGCTTGCGGGGTTGCCGTAATGCTCGGTGATGAAGCCGCCGGCATAGGGCTTGTTGCGGCCGATCGAATAGCCGAGCCCGCCCATGGTCTCCTCGACCCTGTCCGGAAGCAGCGGTGTGCAGCTCGTGCCGTAGCGGTCGCCGATCACGATGTCGGGCCGCCGCGGCTCGTCCCTGCTGACGCCGACCGAGGGCATCGAGTGGCAATCGACCAGCACCACGGTGCCGAACATCTGGTGCACCTTGTTGATCAGCCGGCGCAGCGCGCGATGATAGGGCTTGTAGAGCGTCTCGATCCGCGCCAGCGCATCGTCGACCAGGATGCGTTCGCGATAGATCTCCTGGCCGTCGCCGACCACGCGCGGGATGGTGCCTAACCCGCCGGCGACCCGCATCGAGCGGGTATTGGCAAAGCTCGGCAGCCGTCCGGTGAACATGCGGGGATCGAGCTCATAGGGCTCGCGATTGACGTCAACATAGGAGCGGGGAAAGTTGACCCGCACGGTCGGAAAGCCGCGCTCGCTCAAATGGCCGATCAGCTCGTCCATGAAGGAATCTTCGGACCGCCGCAGCGTCGTCAGGTCGATCCTGGAGGCGCTGAGGAATTCGTCCGGATAGGTCGAGCCGGAATGGGGCGAGTTGAAGATGACAGGCGCGCGCCATTGCGCGGGCTCCACGATCTCGAAGGCGGGCGACACGTCGCCGTCAAACCGGGTCATCTTCTCAGGCTTCGTCCCTTCGCGCCGCGGGATCCGGGTCTCGGATCGAATTGATTCGGCCGGTGGAGCGGCTCTTATGTGTCGTCATTGTCTGGAATCGCAACCATTCTGCCAAGCGAAAAGATGTGATCTGCGCTGGAACATGTCTTAACCGTGTGGGCAGGGAAGCGGGGATGCGCCGGCGCGGCTCGATTGATTCGTGCCGCATTCGGGTTCACAAGGGACCGGCAGCGCAGCCAGCCCAGGGTAAAGATTTTCACCCCAAATTTACCCTCTGTCGGGCTTAGTAACCTCTGCTGATATCCTCTGGGGATTTGACGTTTCCTGCCATGCCCAAAATCCTGCTCGCCGAAGACGACAACGACATGCGCCGTTTCCTGGTCAAGGCGCTGGAAAACGCTGGTTTTCAGGTCTCGTCCCATGACAACGGCATGGCCGCCTATCAGCGGCTCCGGGAAGAGCCGTTCGAGATGCTGCTGACCGACATCGTGATGCCGGAGATGGACGGTATCGAGCTCGCCCGCCGGGCCTCGGAACTCGACCCCGACATCAAGATCATGTTCATCACCGGCTTCGCCGCGGTCGCCCTGAACTCGGATTCGGACGCCCCCAAGAACGCCAAGGTGCTGTCCAAGCCCGTGCATCTGCGCGAATTGGTCAGCGAAGTGAACAAGATGCTGGCGGCCTAAATCGGCCCCCTTCGGTCCTTGCACCGGCTCCCCTGAGCCGTTATAGGGACCCGACCCGATCTAGAGACATCTAGGGCGCGTAGCTCAGCGGGAGAGCACTACCTTGACATGGTAGGGGTCACAGGTTCGATCCCTGTCGCGCCCACCATCCTTCGCTCGCGATAGCGAGAGAAGGATGCCACGCCGAAGCCCAAAGGGCACAGGCGGGCTGCCCGCCGCGAGCTTCGGTCAGGCAAGCCCAAACAATCCGCGATTGCGAAGCGTGCGTGTAGCCCGGATGGAGCGAAGCGCAATCCGGGATTTGCCCCGGTTCTGCAGCGAGCCACGCCCCGACAATACTCGATCGCAGCTATTTCAGTTCCGTGTTCGCGACCGGCAGGACGGAGGCGACGGACCAGCCGTTCGCATCCCGCACGTAGGTCTGGCTGATCAGAAACGTATTCTGTTGGGCTGGCTTGCCGGGAAGGCCGCGCGTGAAGACGATGGGAACGAGGACCTGCATGACCTCGTTCGAGATCACGGCGACGTGGAATTTCGACATGTCGGGTTCGAGGTGCCAGGTGCCCTCGTAGTAGCCCTTGAAGCGGTCCGCGACCGCATCACGGCCTCTCGTTTCGATGCCTCTCGCAAACAACAGCACGCCGGGCGAATTCCACAGCATGGCCTTCACATCGTCCGCGTTGTGCGCATTCTGCGCGGCAATGAATTTTTCGAAGATGGTTCGCGCCTGCGCATCATCTGCCGCGGCCAGCGCCGGCCCGGCCGACCAGGCTGTCGCGGCGAGAAACAGCGTTGCGGCAATTGCCGCAAGATGACCGCGCCGTACAAACGGTCGTAGCCTGATGGAGCCGCGAGACATCTTGGAAGGGGGCATGATCATCTCTCTTTTGGATGACAATGATCATACCATTGATCGCCGCGCCGGCCTTTCAGGATCGCGCGAGCGGCGGTCACCGTTGCATCACGGATGCGTTGGTTCACGCCACGTCCGATACCGCGGACGTGGCGCATCGTCGTCACACCGCCATCCGCCTTACGTCAGCGGCAACAGATGATCCGGGATCGGCACGGGTGCGGCCGGCACCAGCGATGCGACCGAGACGTGCGGCCAGGTCAGCCCGGCGAAATCCAGCATGACCTTCTGTGAATACTGGATCTGCGTCGTCGCCACCCTGACGTGGCCGCCCTTGAATCCCTTGTTGGGCACGAACGGGATCGCGGCGACGAAGCTCGGAACCAGCGGCACGTTGCTCCTCTGGCGCGGTTGCAGGATCACCGGCGGCGTTCCGGGCGGCAGGGCCGGCACGTCGATGTCGTAAACCACCGTCTCGATCCAGAACACCGCGTCCATCTGGAAGGCGTTGGCGTTCGAGCCATTGCCGCCCGGCGTCGGAACGGGCAAGCCCTGAAGGAACGCGATGTTCGCGGCGCCGCCGGCAAAGCTCGGCGCCTGCGGATGCGGGCCGGGCGAGGGGATGGCCGGCAACGGGCCGCCGGTCAGCGGCGTGCCAGGCTTCGTCGATGTCTCGATGACGATGGTCTGGGTGATGGTCTGATGCGCGATCTGATCGCGCAGCACCGTGTTTGGGTCGGTGATCATCGCCTGGGTGAGCTTGCCGGAAGCCATCAGTGCGGTCAGATCCTGAGGTAGCCTGCGAGTCGTCTTGTTGGTCGCGGTCTGGTTCTGGAATGTGATCTTGTTGCCCGGATTGCCGCCGATGAACGGTGTGATGTCGATGGCCGCGATGGTTGGCTTACCGGCGACCGGAGGCAGCGCGGTGCCTTGCGCAGTGATCGTCGTGCCGTGCGGGATCGACGCCATGCGCGCGACGGTGAACGGCTCGTGCGGATTGGTGGTGGCGGGCACCGCCAGCCAGATGCCGGGTTCGAAGTGAATGCCCACGGGCGTTCCCGTGGTGATGTCGTTGATGGTCTGGAGATACGGCACGCCGTTGAGGAATGCATCTGCCTGCTGCAGCGAGCCGCGATTGGGGATCGAGCCAAGATTGTTCGAGAACGACATCGTCTCGTCGGTGAGATTCAGCTCCAGCACGTTGTCGTCGGGGTCGGTGGTGCTGATCGGCCCCGGCATCGGCGTCGGCGTGATCTTGCTGTCGGGCCGGAAGATCGTATTGAATCCCTGTCCTGTGAAGGTGCCCGTGAAGGCCGACAGCGGACCGAGGATGGGCGGCAAGGTGACCGGCGGAGGCGCCGCGCGCCCGGCCGCCCCCCCCGCGGGCGGCCCCGCGGGCCGGAACACCAACACGACCTCCGGGATGGAGAAAATAGCGGTGTTTGTTTATTCACAGGTGAGTGGTTTTGGGTG
>NZ_JBVVPO010000045.1:0-48276 GCF_055811795.1 Bradyrhizobium sp. MI1.7 | reverse complement strand
TCCCGCCCCCCCGGGGCCGGTGGTGGGGGGTCAGGGGCCCGGGCGCCCGCCCCGCGGGCGGGGCGCCCCCCGGGGGGGGGGGCGCCGCGTCCCTGAACACCTCGTCGACCTCGTGGATGGAGAAATTCGCGGTCTTGGTGAATGCACTGGTGAGTGGTTTGGGCTCGTCCATGGTGATCCCTCGCGGTGCTGCAACTGTCGATGCCGGCATTTCCCCGGGCCGGTTGTCCGGGCAGGTGAGTCCTGCGCTATTGCGCCTCGTGATCCCGATCGCGTCTCGTGATCCGCCCGATGCCGGGCATGACAACATCGTTCACGCGCGCTCATGCGCGCGTGCCGACTACGAACATTGATCGGCCCTACGTTGTTGGCCGGGCCGGATACTGAACGGATCTGCGTGAATCGATCGTGATTTTCAACTTGCGGTTCGGGCAAATATGCGGTCGGGAAATCGGCGAGCCCTGCGAACTGAGCGAAGCATTGCTTCCTTCTTCGTGCTCGAAAATGAGATCATCAAAATGGATGTCGGGCGCCTGGCCGGCTTCGGTTATGCTGGGCTATCATACAACCTTAAGATGGTCGCAAATGTGTGCCAGGTCACAGGGCCAAAGAGTCGCAGCAACGAGAGACGAGCGAGGCTGCCCATGAGCGTTTCCGTCATCGAGCAAGCAAAGATCCAGGCGCAGGTGCTGGTGCCGCTGGTCAAGGCATTGCAGGCCGAGCTCGGCGAGGCGCGCGCCAACGCGCTGGTGCGCAAGGCGCTCGGCGATCTCTATCGCGGCTTCGGCGAGGAGTTCTGGAAAACGAAGAACGAGACCGAGAACAAGACCGATCTCGGCAAGGCCGTCTCGTCGGCGTTCAAGACCTATGCCCGCGACGACGCGCTCGCCTATGACATCGTCGAGCAGACGGCTGACACCTTCGCGTTCGACGTGACGCGATGCGCCTATGCCGAGTTCTACAAGGCACTGGGCGAACCGGAGCTCGGCTTCCTCCTGGTCTGCACTGCCGATTTCGCGACCGCGGAAGGGTTTGGTCCCGACGTCAGGCTCACGCGCACGCAGACGATCATGCAGGGCGCCAGCCATTGCGATTTTCGCTACCGGCGCGACGCCGGGGGATCACAGTGAAGGGAATGCAAATGATGCGGGCAAGCTGCCTTGCCATGGCAATGCTGGCGCTGATGGCGTCATGCGCCGACGCGGCGATCATCGACTGGCAGGCCGAGCTCCAGCGCTGCCGCGTGCTGCGGCAGAACGTGGCGCCGCTGCTTCAGGCCGGCGAGGGAATATCCGCCGTCGGCCGCTCCAACAGATCCGTCCGTCGCTGCGTCTGGATCCAGCGCATCGCGGTGCGAAAGAAAATCCCCGGCGCGGAGGCGTGGTAGCAGGCGCCCGTCAGGTGGACTGGCTCTTCTGCCGGAGCAGCAGGTCCTTCAGTCCTGTCGGATAGAGGCTCGGTCCGCCCTGCGGAGCGGCGTCTTGCGTCGATCGACAGTCTTGCGGGCGTCGCCTCAGCCGGCGGACACGCCCGGCTTGAACAGGGCTCCGACCGGCAGCTTTTCCTGGAGGTCATACGAACTCGGGCGGTTCTCCTTGACCCATCTTTTTTCGGCGTGGGATTCGAATGGCGGCGGAATTTGCCCCTGAATCGACCAAAGGTCGGCCGGTAGCTCGTCGATGGTGACCTCCCAGTCGTATCCCCGGTCCTTGACGTAGGGCGCGATCAACTTGTCGACTGCTTTCACCCACCATTCCCTGATGACGGGGCCGGGCATCGTCCTCGCCATGTGGTCGATCTTGAAGCGGACGAATTTCTCGTGCGAAGCTCCGCCGACATAGACCGAACCTGCGGCGACTTCCTCGAAGATCATCACGGCGTAGAATTTCGGGATGGGAATCCTCGCATACATTGCGGTGACCTTCTCTGCGAATTCCTTCTTGTCATGAGCCGAGTAGGCCCCGACGGGGTGATAGACTTTCCACAACGGCACTCGAGTTCTCCTTGACGTTGGCTGGTCCTTAGGGAAGCCCGCGCAGCATTTGGTATGATGGGGATAATATCACTGACTGCGCCGTCGACTCTTCAGGATCTGGCGATCCGCGGTAACCGCTGAATCACGTCTGCGTTGGCTCAGCCTTGTTGGGCCGCCACAGCTGGGCGAGCCGGAGCTCGGCTTTTCTCCTTTGTCTGCACTTCCGACTTTGCGACTGCGGAAGGGGCCGGCCCCGACGTCAAGCTGACGCGGGCGCAGACCATCATGCAAGGCGCGCGAGCCATTGCGACTTCCGCTACCGGCGCGACGCGGGGGGATCACAGTGAAAGGAATGCGAACGATGCGGGCGACCTGTCTTGCAATGGCTGTGCTGGCGCTGATGGCGTCATGCGCGGATGCAGCGGTGATCGACTGGCAGGCCGAGCTCCAGCGCTGCCGGGCGCTGCGCGCGAACATCGCGCCGCTGCTTCAGGCCGGCGAGGGGATATCCGCCGTCGGCCGCTCCAACAGATCCGTCCGTCGCTGCATCTGGATCCAGCGCATGGCGGTGCGCAAGAAAATCCCCGGCGCGGAGGTTTGGTAGCACGATGTGGAGACAGCGACGTCCTCAGGGTGACGGAGTAGAAACCTTCCGCCGGAGCAGCACATCCTTCAACCCGTTCGGATAGAGGTTCGGTCCGCCCTGCACGTCGAGATCGGCAAGGTCGAACCATCGCGCGACGATCTGCTCCCCGTTATCCTCGCGGAAATCGATGCGGTCCTGGCCGCTGAACGCGCCGTCTGGAAGCGCGACCTCCGCGATGAACATCACCTCATGCCCGGTCGATCCCTCGTGCATAAAAATGTTCTCCATCACCAGCGGCTCGCCCGTGATGGTGATGTCCACGCCGAGCTCTTCGCAAAATTCCCGCACGAGCGCCGCTCGCCAGCTCTCGCCGAACTCGATCTCGCCGCCGAGCGGGCGCACGCCCTTGATCCGCCCCGCATCGTCACGCACCTCGGCCGCCAGCAGCCGCCCGTCCCGCCAGTGCAGGCCGAGCGCGACGACGCGGATGTGAGGGTGGGGCCGCCATGTGGACATGGGGGCATCGTTATCGTGCCCGCCGCCGCTACGCAATGCGCGGTGGCGAGACCTTGTCGGGCCGGATGCGCACTGCCTTCGGCATGCAAATGCTTCGCAGCCTTGATCCGTGACTCGCCGCCTGCCATTGTCCGGTCCTCCATTAGGGCGACGAGCCTGGTGAGATACAATTTGCGGCGTTCGGCAAAACGTGTCGCTTCGCCGGACGTGACGAGAAGGCAGGTTTTCGAGATGAACAGCGTGAACAAGCCCGGCGGCAACTATTTGCCGGTGATCATCCATGGTGGAATTGCGTATGTCAGTGGTCAGCTGCCGCGTCGCGGTGAGGACCTGCTGTATGCGGGCAAGGTCGGCGCAAATGTCGATATCGCGGCCGCGCAGGAGGCCGCTGCTCTCTGCGCCGATCTCTGCATTTCGGCCATCAACCACGCAACAGGCGGAGAGGACAGGATCGTCCAGGTCCTGCAGCTCGTTGGATACATTGCTTCAGCGCCTGGATTTACCCAGCAGTCGCAAGTCATGAATGGGGCCTCCGACCGGCTGATCGAGCGCTTGGGCGATCGCGGTCGTCACACGCGCACGTCTGTCGGCGTCGCCGAGTTGCCGCGGGGCGCTCCCGTCGAGCTGAGTATGATTGCCGCTGTTCGGTCGTAAGAGGCGGTCTTATCAGACGAGATACTTCTTCACCGCCGCCTCGTCCCACGCGATCCCGTTGCCGGGCTCCTCGCCCGGCAGGGCAAAGCCGTCCTTGATTTGCAATCGTGTCGCCAGCACCGCGTCGGCCCAGTCGACATATTCCAGCCAGTGCGCGGTCGGTGTCACGCAGAGCAGGTGCGCGCTGACCTCCGAGAACAGGTGCGTCGACATCTCGATGCCGGCGGCCTGCGCGAGCGCGGCGGCGCGGAGCCAGCCGGTGACGCCGCCGATGCGCTGGACATCCGGCATCACGTAGTCGCAGGCTTCCGCGGACAGCGCTGATTGCATCGAGAAGGCACTGTCAAAATTCTCTCCGATCTGGACCGGCGTGCGCAGCGCATCCGCGATGCGGGCGTTGCCCTCGTAATCGTCGTGGCGGATCGGCTCCTCGATCCAGGTCAGCCCCTCGTCGTCGAGCATCTCGCCGCGGCGGATGGCTTCGGTGACCGTCAGGGCCTGGTTGTAGTCGCACATCAGCGTGACCTGATCGCCGACGGCCTTGCGCACCGCGCGTACCACGGCGAGATCCTCCCGCGCATCGGGCCGGCCGACGCGGATCTTTGCGGCGTGAAAACCTTCGGCCAGCAGCTTGTGGGCCTCGTCCACCGCGGCGCCCGCCGGCATGATGCCGAGCCCCTTCGAATTGTAGGCCCTGACCGGCTTCGGCGCACCGCCGAGCAGGCGCGCCAGCGGCAAGCCCTTGCTACGCGCCAGCGCGTCCCATGCCGCCATGTCGATGCCGGATTGCGCCAGCCGCTGCAGGCCGGCGAGGCCGAGCAGGGTGAAGCGCTGGGTCAGCTTGCGCTCGATCTCGAACGGCAGCAGCTCGTCGCCGGCGACGAGCTCAGACATTTCCGCGACCATCGTCGTCAGCGGCTTCAAGGCCGAAGGCGTGATCGAGAACAGATAGGCATGCCCCACCGCGCCCTGGTCGGTCTCGCAGTCGATCAGCACCAGCGGCGCCTTTGCGACCGTGCCGGTCGAGGTCTTGAGCGGCAAATTCATCGGCACGATCACGGGGCGCGCATTGAAGCGCGTGATGCGGATGGTCTCGGTCATATGGAGGATCTCCGGGCGGAGTGAATGCAGGTTAATGCCGATCTTAAACATTCGCCATGAAACGAAAAGCCATTTGCTGCGACCCACCATGAAATGGGGTTGCGCGGTCTCGCATTTGCGGGCTCTGTGCCGCCGCAAGCTCTTGCCGCGAATTCCCGGGGTTTGCGACAAGATCGCACACGACGGAGCCACAGGGTGAAACAAGAGATCTCCGAAGAACAGCGCAAGAGCGGCATCCTCACGGGGGCCGTGATCGCCTTGCTCCTGCTCGCTTTGCCGGTCGCGGTGTGGCTGGACCTGACCGACCTCAGCAAGACCGCGCTGCGCCGGCAGGCCGCCGACCTCAACTCGGTGATCACGAGCGTGCGCAGCTACTATGCGTCCAACGTCGTCGGCCGCATCCTGGCTAACCCAAACGGCACCACCAGGGTCGTGCACAATTACGAATCCGTCCCCGGTGCGATCCCGATCCCGGCGACGCTGTCGCTGGAGCTCGGACGGGTGATCGGCGCGCAGCAGGAGAACATCACCTACCGCTTCGTCTCGGACTTCCCGTTCCAGAACCGCGCCGCGCACCAGCTCGACAAGTTCGAGAAGGACGCGCTCGACGCGCTTCGGAAGGACCCCGAGCAGAAGATCGTCGAGACCGAGACCTCGCTGTTCTCCGACAAGGTCCGGCTGGTCGCGCCCGTCACGATGGGCCCGGCCTGCGTCAGCTGCCACAACAGCCACCCCGAGAGCCCGAAGAAGGACTGGAAGGTCGGCGACATCAGAGGCATCCAGGAGGTGATCATCGCGCAGCCGATCGCCGCCAACATCTTCTCGTTCAAGTTCCTGCTGGCCTATTTCCTGATCGCCGCGGGCTGCGGCCTGTCGTTCCTCTCGCTCCAGCGCCGCCAGGCCGGCCGCATCAAGGGCATGAACAAGGAGCTCGAATCCGCCAACGACTTCCTGGCTTCGCTGTCGATGAAGATCTCGCGCTACATCCCGCCGCAGGTCTACAAGAGCATCTTCAGCGGCCAGAAGGACGTCACCATCCACACCGAGCGCAAGAAGCTGACGATCTTCTTCTCCGACATCCAGAATTTTACGGCGACCGCCGAGCGGCTGCAGCCGGAGCTGCTGACCCAGCTCCTCAACGAATACTTCACCGAGATGTCGGCGATCGCCCATGAATATGGCGGCACCATCGACAAATTCATCGGCGATGCCATGCTGATCTTCTTCGGCGACCCCGAGACCAGGGGCGACCGTGCGGACGCTGAGGCCTGCCTCCAGATGGCCTGGCGGATGCAGCAGCGTCTTGCCGAGCTCAATGCGAAGTGGCGCGCCTCCGGCATCGAGCAGCCGTTCCGCTCGCGGATGGGCATCAATTCCGGCTATTGCAATGTCGGCAATTTCGGCAGCAGCGACCGCATGGATTATACGATCATCGGCGCCGAAGCGAACCTCGCCGCGCGCCTGCAATCGATCGCCGAGCCCGGCGGCATCGTGCTGAGCTACGAGACCTTTGCGTTGGTCAGCGACATCGTCCGCGCGCACGCGCTGCCCGCGATCACGATGAAGGGCATCAGCCGCGAAATCATTCCCTATTCGGTCGACGCGCTCAACGACGCGGCGGCGGAGAAGAGCGGTGTCATCACCGAGCGCGCGCCCGGCCTCGAGCTGTATCTCGACCCTGCCGTGGTGAAGTCAGGCGATGCCGCGCGCGTCCGCTCGCTGCTGGAAAACGCGCTGGCCGCGCTCAAGCCGGCGTGAGGGTGCTCTTACCCTCCCCTGGAGGGGGAGGGTCGATCGCGCGCAGCGCGAGCGGGGTGGGGTGATCTCTCCACGCGGGCAGTGTTCAATGAGGATAGACCGTCACCCCACCCCGTCTCATGTCTCGCTTCGCTCAACATGAGCCGACCCACGGGCGAGCTACGCTCGTCCCGGACCCCTCCAGGGGAGGGTAAGCGCCGACCTCTTACAACGCGAAAGGTGAAGTCCCGCGTCAGCGGGTAGGTGGGCCAGCAAAAGGTCCACGTGAAGCCTACCGCGCCGCCCCTTCCGTGAACGCGGTCTCGATCACATCGCCAAAAGGCTGCCAGGAACGGCCGTCGAACTGGACAAGCCGCATCTGCTTGATCGGCAGGTAGCTGTTGGGCGAGGTGCTCATCCTGATGTTGGGCAAGGCAACGGAGGGCTGCTGATCCCTCAGCGAAGCCGCCTGACGCATGATGTTCTCGCGCGACAGGTCGTCGCCGCATTGCTTCAGCACCTGTGTCAGCGCCTCGGCTGCGCCGTAGCCGTAGACCGCGGCGCTGTTGTTGGTGCTTTCGACGTGATGGTACTTGTCCATGAAGGCGAACCAGTCCTTCATGGCGGGGTCGTTCTTCCATGCGGGGTCGCTCGGATCCTTCAGGAAGGCCGCCGAGATCACGCCGGACGAATTCTCCAGGCCCGCGGGCGCCATCGCGTTGGCGATCGAGGCGGAGGCGTCGTTGACGATGATGACCGGGCGCCATTTGAGTGACGCCGCCAGCTTGATCACCTTGGACGCCGTCGACGGCACGCCGAGGAAGACGAAAATATCCGCGCCCGCGCGCTTGAGGATCGAGACATGCCCTTCGAGATGCTCATCGGCAATGTCGAAGGCGATGTCGACGAGCACGAGGCGGTTCAGGTCGCCAAGACCTTCCTGGATGCCCCTGTAGAGCATGCGTCCGAACTGGTCGTTCTGCCAGAGCACCACGATCTTCTTCTTGGGGTAATAGGCCTGGATATAGTTGGCATAGATGCGCCCCTCCGACCGGAATGAGGGCTGCCAACCCATGGTCCAGGGAAACGCCTTGGCCTGGCTCAGCTCCTCGTCGCCGGAGGCGACGAACAGCTGCGGGATTCTCTTCTCGTTCAGGTACCAGCGCGTGGCGATATTGCCGGGCGTGCCGAACGAGCCGAACATCAGGTGCACGTCGTCCTTCTCGACCAGGTTGCGCGTCAGCTCCAGCGCGGTGGCCGGATCGGAATTGTCGTCGCGCGTGATGAAGCGGATCTTGCGGCCGTTGATGCCGCCGCGCGCGTTGATCATGTCGAAATAGGCGGCCTCCGCCTGGCCGATGGCGCCGAACTCCGAGAGCGGTCCCGAATACGGCATGACATTGCCGATGCGGATTTCATCGCCGCTCGCGGGTTGTTCTGCGTGTTGCTGGGACATCGCGCCAAGCGACGCGATAGCGATCATCGAAACGAACAGCATCCTGCCGATGACGCGCATGCTCGATACCTTGATATTGGCCCCTCCAAGAGGTCGGCTCAATCCGCACCAAGTCCGCTTGATCTACGTCAAGCGTTTGTCAAAGCTGTGGCTTGATCGCCCGCTTCAAGGCGACGCATCGCGAACGAAACGACAGCCGTGTTGACGGGCCATCAATCGACAGAGCTTGCCATGTGGCACCCCTCTCCCTAACCCTCCCCCGCAAGGGGGGAGGGAACGCACCTTTCGTTTGGCGAGTGACTCCATTCATTAGCGCGTCGGCGATGAGGGCACAGCGTGGCCACGTGCTCCGCTGCGCTCCCTCCCCCCTTGCGGGGGAGGGCGGGGGAGAGGGGTAGCTCAGCAAAAGGTGCGAGTGGATCGGCACGCCGCCCGTAACGCACTGCTACGGCAGCTCCCGCGCCTCGAGCTGATGCACCAGCAGCAGGGTCGGTTCGGCGAGGCTGTCGCCGGAGCCGTCGAGGCCGAAGGCGGCGGCGATGCCGTCGCGGCTGCGCAGCAGCGTGCTGCGCGGGCAGTGGCCGGCGCCGCAGAGGGTCTTCTTCAAGGTCTCGCCCTGCGCCACGAGGTTCGCGGGATCGTTCGCGGCCCAGGCCAGCACGATCGGCGCGTCGACGTTGAGGATGCCGGGGAAGACCGACCGCTTGTCGTATTGGGTGGGGTCAGTGCCAAGATAGGCCTTCTCGCTGTCGCTCGCGTCCTTGCCCGCGCGGTAGATCCCGGACACCAGCACGACGGCGGCGACATCGGCGCGGTCGGTCTGGAATTCGGGATGCGCCAGCAAGGTGGCGACATGGAAGGCGCCGGCGCCGTAGCCGACCGCGACGATCTCGCGGGCATCGCCATTGAACAGGTCGATATTGCCGTGGACCCAGGATAGCGCCGCCGCGACGTCGGTTGCACCCATCGGCCAGGTCGCCGCAGGCGCAAAGCGATAGTTGACGCGCACGCCGATCATGCCGTTGCGCGCGGCAAAGCACATCGCCTGGTCCTGGATCTCGCGGGACAGGTCCGGCGCGCCGCGATCGCCGGTAAAGGTGTCGCCCCCCACGAACAGCAGCACGGGCCGGGGCGTATCCGCCTTGGTCTCGCTGCTGGTGGCGACGTCGAGCACATTGGCCTCGCTGTCGCCGTAGCGCAGCCCGCGCGAGAAGGAGATCTGCTCGCACAGGCGCGCGGTGCCGCCGGCGGTCGTGTCGTTGTCGGTGAGGCCCACCCGGACGAGATTGGACGGCCCCGTGAGCCGCGCGGGCGACGGACCGTGTGCGGAGGCTGCCGTCATGCCCAGGATGAGGAAGAAAGCGAGATAATTCTTCATGTTGGTATGTTGGTGCCGGCCCTGCGTGCCCGATATGGGTTCGCGCGTTTGACCTGTCTTTTCAATTCGCCTTATTAGTTAGTTCGTCTTGAGGCGATTTCACGGCACCCGGTTTCTTGCCCATGTTCTTGCCCATGCGCGGTTCAATTCCCCGGCTGGAACGTGCAGTCGGCTCCGCTGCCATCCTTGCGACGGATGGCATTGGGGTCGATCGTGCAGCTCAGCTTGCTCAGGCTCTCGAAGCTCGATCCCGCCGCACCATCGGGCGGAATGCCAGCGAGCGCTTCTGTCGCGAAAATTTCATTGGCCGTCGAGCCGTTCACGGTCCTGCTCTTCTTGCCGAAGGTCAGCTCGCAATTGCGTAGCGTGATGTCGACATTGCCGGTGCGGCAGACGATTCTGTCCACGGTCACCACGATCGGCTTCTTGTAGGGAATCTCGGCATTGGCGGCGAACAGCATCGCCACCGCCTTCCTCTCGGCGCCGGTCAGGTCCGGCGACAGCGGCGCGATCACGCCCGCGAGCGCCAGCGCCGTCGAGCCCGAGACTTTTGCAGGCGTTGCCCCCGAGGCTCCGGCGACGTTGAAGGCGCCGGCAAAAGCGAGCGCGGAGATGATGCGGGCCCAAATCCTGGATCGGGCCCTTCTCGTGAATGTCATTCGCGTCGCTTCCTCTCCGGTCACGGCTTCGCCGCCGCAAGGCGTCCCGAACCTATGACAGAATTGCTAGTCCGGGCAGAGCCATTCGCTTCAGGCTGCTTGTCGATGGCCTTGATGATCGCCGCCGCTGCCGTCTGGCCGGACTGGAGAGCGCCTTCCATGTAACCGAAATACGCAAAGCAGGTGTGCTCGCCGGCAAAGAACAGGCGGTCCTCGAAGCCCTTGGCCAGCAGCGGCCCGGCGAGGCACACCTCGCCGGGGGCGGGACAGGAGTAGCCGGCGGCGGTCCATTCGTCGCGCGGCCAGGCCATGAACTCCGGCTGATCGGCCAGATGGGCGACATAGCCCTTGTAGACGCTGCCGATCTGCTGCGCGTAGAACGCGTCGACCTGCGTCTGGTCACCGGGCTGGTAATGCTTGAGAGCTTCCGCAGCGACGTCGGCGCCGGCGAACAGGCTGAGCTCGACCGGATGATCCGGCGGGGCGATCTGGTTGTCCGTCCCTTCCCAGGTGACACCGAACTGGTTCGAGATGGCCGTCGGGGCGAGGCCCTCGCCGATCCAGAAGCGCTTCTTGAGCGGGCTGAGATATTTCACCGCCGTCCCCATCGTGACGTAGTAGTCGTGCGGCAGGTGGGGCGTGATCGTGATCTTGGCGTTGGGCGAGTCCGGCCACAGGCTCGGGGGTATCGCGAGCACGGCATAATCGGCGGCGAAGGACGCGCGTGCCGTCCCGTTGCCGCAGGGGCTGAACTCCAGGGTCACGCCTTCGCTGTCGATGCGGATGGCGCGCACCGGCGTCGACAGGTGGGTGCTGGCGCCCTTGTCCTCGATGTCCTGCGCGAGACGAATGGCGAGCTCCTGATTGCCTTCCGAGCAGCGCAAAGTCTCGGTCTGGGTGAAGAAGGCGTCGATCTGGTCCTTCATCCGTCCGCCCGCGACGACGGCCAGATTAGCAAGAAGGCTCTGCTTGGTGGTCGGCTGGCCGGCGTCGTTGGAGAACTGCTCCTCCATGGCGTGCTTGGTGAGCTTCGAGCAGTCGAGGCTGGCGATCCACTCCGCAATCGTCCTGGCGTCGAGCTTCCTTGCGCCCTTGGCGCGCCAGGGCTTGTCAGGCTTGACCCTGCCGGCCCACCGACTGAGCTTGCCGAAAGCATCGTCCATCTCGTGATAGACCCGCTTCATCTGGCCGTCGGAGAGCTTGTGGCCGTCGAGAAACACCGGCATGTCGAGCTCGAGCGCGTCGAAATTGGTGTCCGAGGTGATGACGGAGAGGCCGAGCTCGAACCGCTTGGCATATTTCAGCCAGAGCGGATGATTGTAGCCGATCAGCTCGCCGCCGGCCTCGACGATCCCGCTCGGCTTCTTCTTGCTGAGAACCCGGCCGCCGAAGCGGTCGCGGGCCTCGAACAGCGTCACCTCGCAATGGGCGACGAGCTCGGAGGCCGCCATCAGGCCGGCGAAGCCGCCGCCGATGATCGCGACTTTCGGGCGTCGCACCGCCAGCGCGCGGAGCGCGGTGGGTGAGCGGATTGTGGGCGGGGTGGGCTGAAGGGCGAGCTTGTCCTTGACCCGCCGCTGGCGCTCCGCCCCCGAAATCCTGGGCCCGTAACGCCGGTGCAGCCGCGCAAACAGCGAACGCATCGCGAGCTTCCCTTGAAAATGTCTTCTGCCGGGAGGCGCCGTGCGGCGCCCTGAAATGCTGCAACATCGGCTAAAAATGGACCGGCCGATAGAAGCGAGATTAACTTACAATCTTGCGGAGAGTCGAGTGGCGGCTTCTCTTCCGCCCGACATCTTGCCCTTGGCCCGCGACTGAGGGGAAAATCCGCGAACCGCGCGGCGATTGCGCGGTGCGGCTGTTTTGGTCCGACGTGTCAAACGGTTGCGGCGCGCGACCGCGGCCGCATGCCGGCCGCGCGTTCTACTGTGCATGGGGTTGTTTTCGCAGTTTTAGTTTTGGACCGGCCGTTACACCCGCTTCATGGTCCGGAAGGTGATCGAATAGCGGCGTGCCTCGACCGGTGGGATGCTGTGCTCCCATCGCGACCGCGCCTCGCCGTCCATCAGGTAGAGCGAGCGCGGCAGGGCTTCGAGCGCGTGGCGCTCCCATTTGTCGCCGCTGCGGCGGCGGAAGCGGAATTTGCACGGCGAGCCCAGCGACAGGCCGAGGATCTCCTTGAAATGCGGCTTGTCGCGGTGCCAGCCGATGCCGACGCCGGTGTCATATTCGGTGCAGAGCACCTGCCGGACGCTGCCGGCGGCGAGGCCCGCCCAGGCCTCGACCTGCCGCGCGACGGGCAGGACCCAGTCCGGGATCGGCTCCGCCTCGGCCAGCCGTTGCAGCGAATAGTCATAGCGATAGCCGAACGACGCCACCCGGCGGTTGCCCTCGAAGGCACCAAACTGGAAGCGCTGCAGCGGCAATGCTGCGATGCGGCCGATCAAGTCCTGCTCGACGGCGGCCTCGACGAAGTCATCGGTATAGCGAAGCCCCGCAGGGCCGGCTTGCGGGTCGGCGAATAGACCTAGCTGCGTCATTGCTCGCATTTCCGTGATGGAACCTATTGGCGGCTGAAGCGACTTACATAGGACACGGAAAAAAACGTGCGAGGCTGTCATGGCAGAGAAGCATACCGCCGATCCGGCAGAGATCATGCGGGCGACTGGTCATCCTGAGCTGGAATATGCCGCCGGCTGGACCATCGCCGGTCTGGTCACCATCGGCACCATCGTCGCCGCCTGGGTGTTCGCGATCTAGGCGATCGGAAACTGGAGCTCGAAGGCCGCGCCCTCGTCGGTCGGCTTGAGCCTGATCGAGCCGCCATGGCTCGCCATCACCGCGCGCGCGATCGCCAGCCCCATCCCGGTGCCGCCCTGGTCGCGGCGGGTGGTGAAGAACGCATCAAATATCCTGTCGCGGTTCGGCGCCGAAATCGGCTCGCCGTCATTGCTGACCGTCACAAGCAGGGTCGTCCGCTCGTCCTCCGCCTCCAGCCTGATGGTCCTCGCTCTGTGCCGCATCGCGTTGTCGGCGAGATGCGACAGCACGATCAATGCCTTCTCGCCGGACATGCCGATCGCCCGGTCGAGGCGGCCGCTGGCCTCGATTGAGCTGGCCGGAAACCGGCTCCGGAGGTCGGCGATCACGGGCGCAAGCTCGGTGCGCTCGTTCTGCGGCAGGCTCTCGGCGCGGGCGAGTTCGCGCAGCCGCTGCGCCATCGCCTCCAGCCGCTGCGTGTCCGACAGGATGTTGGCGATGAACGTCTTCTGCTCGGCAGGGGTCAGGCCTTCCGGCTTTCCTTGAAACGAATCCTGCAACAGCTCGGCCGCGCCCTTGATCGAGGTCAGCGGCGATTTCAGCTCGTGGGTGAGGTGGGCCGAGAACGTCGCGATATAGTCGGAGCGCCGCGCCAACTGTTCCGCCATGCCGAGAAAGCTGTGCGAGAGCTGGGCGAACTCGCGGGTGCCGTAGTGCCGGAGCGGCCGAAACGCCTCGCGGTCGCCGCGGCCGATCCGCGCGGCGCGGTCGATCAGCTCGCGCATCGGCAGCGTGATGGTGCGCGAGAATACGAGGCCGATCGCGATGGTGCCCAGGATCACGGCGAGCCCCGCCAGCACGAACTTGGCCCGCTCCTGGTAGAGATGGTCAAAGATGTTGCTTGGCGTCCGCGTGGTGTAGATCACCCCGGCAACGCGGTTGTTGACGATGACGGGCATCGCCGAGAACACGTGCACGCCGAGGCCGCGACTGAAGGAATAGATTGGCGGCGGCGGCTTGTCCGGCACGCGGTTGCGCAAGGTGGCGCGGTATTGCCCGTGCAGCGCGTCCGCGACCTCCTCGATATGGGCGAGCGACTGCCCGACCTCCTGCCGCCCGGCGATCACCACGCCCTGCGGATCGAGGATGCGAAAGCCCGCCAGCGTCACCTTCTGGGTCTCGCGGATGATCGGCGTCAGTCTTGCGCCGATCTCGACATAGGCTGGCTGCGCTGCTTGCGGCGCGGCTTGCGCATCGGGTCGCCGCCGCAAGAGATCGTTGGCGGTGAGGTCGAGCGCGGGACGGATCGGGGTGACCTGGTCGCCGGGGTCGGGCAGCACGTTGGGCGGCACCTCGGCGCCGAGCGTCAGGCCGCTGTCGAGCCGCGCCGTGACCTCCTGCGCATAGATCGTCGCAAGCACGCGGCTCTGCGCGATCAGCTCGGCCTGGGTCTGGCGGATCAGCTGGTTGTCGTAGAGGCGGAAGAAGAACAGGCCGACCAGCGGCAGCACGCCGACGGTCGCCAGCACCGTGAAAATCACGAGGGTGAGCGACGGCCGCCATTTGTCGGGCGCTGCGCTCATGCCTCTTTCTCGCAGCGGCCGAGCTTGAAGCCGACGCCGTGGATGGTCTCGATCACGTTCTCGCAATTCAACGCCGCGAGCTTGGCGCGGATGTTGCGGATGTGGCTGTCGATGGTGCGGTCGGAGACCTGGATGTTGAGCTGATAGGCCGCCCGCATCAGCTGCTCGCGGTTGAACACCGAGGTCGGCCGGGTCAGGAACGCGCGCAAAATGCCGAACTCGATCGCGGTCAGCTTCAGCGGCGTGCCGGCGAAGGTCGCGACATGCTGCTCGGGATCGATCAGCAGGCCGCCTTGCGACAGCGCGGCCGGACTTGCTTTGGCCTCGCCACTGCGCGGGCTGAGGCGGCGCAGGATGACGTTGACCCGCGCCACCAATTCGCGCGGGCTGAACGGCTTCGTCACGTAATCGTCGCCGCCGATCTCGAGGCCGAGGATGCGGTCGATCTCCTCGTCGCGCGCCGACAGGAACAGGATCGGCGCGTCGGACGTCTTGCGCACCTCGCGGCAGACGTCGAGCCCGTCGAACTCGGGCATGCCGATGTCGAGCACGATCAGGTCGGGCCTGTCGGCGGCAAAGCGGGCGAGCGCCTCCTTGCCGTCGCGCGCCTCGATCACGTCCATGCCGGCCTTCTTCAGGGCGACGCGGATGACCTCGCGGATGTGGCCCTCGTCGTCGACGATGAGAATGCGATGCGCCAAGAACCTCTCCGCTTCCTCAGCCTGCCTGCTGAACCTTCGCCTGCGCGTCCAGCCTGCGCTGGAGCCGCCAGCTCCGAAAGCCCCAGCTCCGCCAGGCCAGATCCTGGCGCTGCTGTTCTACAAGGCGGTCGCGGCGCGACACAAGGCAGCTCTCGGGGGCGCCGGGCCGGAGCAAGATGGCCTTGTCGATGGCAGGCAGCGCCTGCGGCCCGAGCGTCAGGAGATAGTTGATGTCGATCTGCACGCCCTTGCCCGATGCTTCCCGGCTGTGGGCGACATTGTAGTCGGCAATGAACGCATCGAAGTTCACGAGCGAGCAGCCATAGAGCACGATCGCCAGCGCGATCAGATTGGCACCGACGAGCCACTGGTTGGACCGGTTGAGCGCGATGCGCGCCACGATCAGGACCAGCCCGAGCGCCACCAGACCCATCCAGATGAAGGCCGCGATCCGCCAATAGGTCAGCATGTAGATGTCGACATAGAGATCGAGGCGGAGGATGGAGGAGGCGACGAGCAGCACGTTCTGCCCGACCCAGAGATAGACCAGCGGCCGGATCACCTTCGATTTCTCGGCCGCCCCGCCCGGGCGCATCGCGACCAGCACGAAGGCAGCGGCGAGCAGCGCGGTCGCTATCAGCGGATAGGCGCCGCGATGGGCGTAGGCCGCATAGGTCAAATTGTCGGGCAGCGCCACATGGCCCCAGAGATAGATGCCGTCGAGGATGGACTGCGCGGCGAACAGCAGGTTGAACAGGATCAGCGAGCGCAGAATGGTGGAGGGGTTCAGAAATTCGGCCGAGACCAAGGGCGGGAGCGGGGGCGGCACGGGGCCGTCGGCAACGGCGGTGGTGACAATCGTCCTGCGCCGCCAGCGCACATGGATGAACGGCCAAACCAGCGCCAGCATCATGGCCCAGAACAGCAGGCGCGGGATGCTGATATATTCGAGGATGAGCTTCGGATTGAGCAGGGACACCCACTGCTCGATCACCGGATTGGCCGCAGCGAACAGCGCGATGAAGACGGTGCTCAGCACGGCAGGCATCAGCCAGAGCGTGAGGCCGCGGGTGAACGCCGACATGTTGAAGATCTGGAGCGCCTCAAGGAAAAACCTGAAGGGCCCGAACAGGACAAAGTTGCGCAGCGCGCGGGCTCGCTCAGCGAACCCGGTCGTTTCCGGATTGGTCGCGAGCAGCAGCGCGATCGTCAGCGATGCGACGAGGATCAGGAAGGACAGCATGTTGAGCTCCTCGACGGCCGGGACGAGGCCGGCGACAAGAATGGCCGTGCCGATCATGGTGCGCCGCAGATCCAGGGCCGCATGATTGAAGAGCACCGACACGCAGGCCATCGCGATCGCAAAGAGCGTCAGCGACAGCCCGATCCGCTGGCCGTAGAACAGCCAGTCGGCGAGCGCGGCCAGCACCAGCGCGAGGCCGACCTTGGCCGGGATCGAGGAATGTCTGATCGGCTGGATTTCCGCTGCTATCGTCGAAGCCAGGCTCGTCATGTCCAAATGACCTTTCGTGATGGGTGGCATCACGAAGTCTGAACGGCGCTTGTGCAGAAGGCGGGACCATCGTCTGCACGGTTTCAGGAGTCTTTTGCAGTTTTCGTGCAGGCGCGCGTTTGCCTCTCGCACAGCGTGATTCGCTTTGATAGGTGCGAAGCATTCGCCACTCATAGCGTGTGACGCATCATGCAATTCCTCGGTCGTATTGGTCTCATCCTGCTCTGGCTGGCCGCGCCGCTCGTCGCATTCGCGGCCGCCAACAAGAACGATCCCTATCTGGTCCCGCTGCGTGGCGCGGGAAACCTCGCGCTTGTCGTCGCAAGCCTCGCGATCGTCATCCTCCTGCTCCGCAGAGGGCGTTGGCGTACCGTCGCGGGCAAGCTGCTCGTCGTGCTCTGGTGCCTGCCGCCGGTGCTGATGTCGGCGGCGCATCTGAAGTTCGAGCTGCGCAAGCACGAGGTGCTTGCCGCGAGCGCCACCGAGACGCGTCAGCTCGGACCTCACTTCATGGTGGGCTATTCCTCCTTTCCCGAGGTTGCGCGCCTTGCCGAGCAGGGCTTGATCGGCGGCGTCTACGTGACCCGGCGCAACATCCGCGGCCGGACCGTCGAGACGTTGCGCACCGAGATTGCGGCGCTTCAGGACAAGCGGCGCGCCGCCGGCCTGCCGCCGCTGGTCGTTGCGGCAGACCAGGAGGGCGGCATCGTCGGACATCTCGCGCCGCCGCTGACGAAGCTGCCGGCGCTGGCGACGCTCAGCGGGCTCGCTCCCGACGAACAGCAGGCCAAGGCCGAAGAGTTCGGCCGCATCCACGGCCGCGAGCTCGCCGGGCTCGGCGTCAACCTCAACCTCGCGCCGGTGCTCGACCTCAAGCCGCCGGTCCGGCGCAATCGCCTTGATTTTCATACGCTGATCGGTCAGCGCGCGATTGCGACCGACCCTGCCGTCGTCAGCACGATCGCGAGCGCCTATGTGCGCGGGCTGGAAGAGTCAGGCGTCGGCGCTACGCTGAAGCATTTTCCCGGCATCGGCCGCGTCCGCACCGACACGCATCATTTCAGCGCCAAGCTCGATACGCCGGTTAGGGAATTGGAGGCAACCGACTGGCTGCCGTTCCGCGAGGTGCTGTCGCATTCGCGCAGCGCGCTCATGGTTGGGCATGTGACGCTCACGACCGTCGATCCCGATCGCGCGGCCTCGCATTCGAAACGCGTCGTCGAGGGGATCATCCGCGACAAGTGGGGTTACCAGGGCACGGTGATGACCGACGACCTCGTGATGGGTGCGATCTACCAGCACGACGTCTGCAAAGCCGTGGTTGAGGCGATTAACGCCGGCGTCGATGTGCTGCTGGTTGCCTATGACGGCGCGCAATTCTACCGGGTCTTCGCCTGCGCGCTGGATGGGGCGCGGCAGGGCAAGCTCGACGCCGCGATGCTGCGCACGAGCGCGGTACGGTTGGCGCGGGGCTTCCCGACCGAGCAGGCGCGAGCCGCCTCGGACGTCGTCCGCGTTGTCGAGCGGCATTAGCCCTTCGCGAACTGGCGGTAGTCGGGTTCGCGATGAAACCAGAACTCGTAGCCGGTGATGGCCTTCTGCATGGCGACGTCGTGGATCGGCTGGTTGAGCGGAACGACGGGGACGTCGCGCATGCAGAGCGTGATGAAATCCTTCACCGCTTTTTCGTATTCCGCCGCATTCGCCGTAAAGCGCGCCCTGTCGATCAGCGCGTCCATCGCCTTGTTCTGGTATGAGGAGATGTTGAAGATCGAATTGTTGCCGTGGAAATTCCAGTAGAAATAGTACTCGGGATAATCGAGCCATCCGCTGAAGCGGTTGAGCGCGAGCGGCAGCTCCTTCTTGTTCAGTGTCGTGCGCCAGTTCGCGCCTGGGATTTTTTCAATCGACGCCTTGATACCGATCTTGGCCAGACTTTCCTGGATCAGGATGGCGGTCGGCTCGCCGACGGTCGCAGTGCCTGTGTCGAGCGACAAGGTCGTCTCCAGGCCGGACTCAAAGCCCGCTTCCTTCATCAGCGCCTTGGCCTTGTCGAGATCGGTGACATAGGGAGAGGGCTGTGGCCACACCGGTTTTGAGACATCGGCGGCGCCGCCGTACATGGGAACGGCGCGGCCGAAGAACGCGCTGCTCTGGATCTGCTCATAAGGCATCGCCCAGGCGATGGCCTGCCGCAGCTTCACATTGTCGAACGGCGGCTTCGCCGTGTTCAGCGCGACGTACCAGAGCGCATTCGGGATCGGCACGCCTGATACCTTGACCTTGCCCTCCTTGATAATCTGCTCGAAATCGCGCGGGGCAAAGCCGCTGGAAATATCCGCATCGCCCCGCTCCAGCATCGCGCGGCGCGTGCCGGCCGAGGGGACGTCGCGCGCGATCACGCGCCTGATCTTCGGCTGCGGTCCGCTCTTCCAGTCGTCGAAACGGGCCAGCACGGTCTCGCTGCCTGGCTTCCAGCTTTCGATCCTGTAGGCGCCGCCACCGGCCTCGTTGGTCCTGAGCCAGGCGAGCGCCCATGGGTCTTCCGCCGTCGCGTTCTTCTTGGCGAGTTCGGAATTGATGATGAAGGGCACGACGACGGCCACGTTGAACAGCAGCATCTTGTCCTTGCGGACATAGTCGATGCGGAAGGTGTGGTCGTCGACCACCACGAACTGCTCGGGCTTCTCCAGCGAACCCGCCGACATCTGGAAGGTCGGAAAGCCGCCGACCTTCACGGCGCGGTCGAACGACCATTTGACGTCCTTGGCGGTAACAGGCGTGCCGTCGTGGAATTTCGCGTCCTTGCGAAGCTTGAAGGTGCAGGACATGCCGTCGGCGGCGACCTCCCAGCTCTCGGCGAGTTCGGGCTCGAGCTTCTCGCGATCATAGGACACGGTCCCGTCGGGCAGCGTCCTGGAGGCGTAGGTCAGCAGGCGGTCGTAACAGTTCCAGGACAGGCCGTTCACGGTCTGGTTGGAGCCGACGCCCTGCATGTCGAGCGAGTTCGGCCCGAGCTCCTGCACCACCAGCAACGTCTCGCTACGCCCCTGCGCCCTGGCGAAGGAGGGTGTGATCGCCGTCAGTCCGGCCGCGCCAAGGCCACCGAGCACCAAATCGCGGCGGTTGATGTCGAAAGGTGATGCGCTCATCGGTGCCTCTTTTGCCGGAGATCTGCAAAGAAGCAAGGCGCATGCCATCAGCGGCGCTTCATGACGTCGCATCCGCGCTGGCCTATCTCAATTCCTCCGCCAGGAAGTCGACCAGTGTGCGCACCTTGGTCGAGGGGCGCGGACCCGCCGGGAACACGGCGTACACCTCGACCGGCGCGAGCTTGTAGCTCTTCAACACCGGCACCAATGCGCCCGCCTCGATCTCGGGGCCGGCCATCACCGGCGACGTCATCGCGATGCCGAGCCCCGCCAGCACGCTCGCGAACACGCCGGGACCGGAATCGGTGGTGATGCGGCCGCGGACATCGACGGAGGTCTCCGCGCCGTTGCGGGTGAACGACCAGGTGGTACGGCCGAACAGGCCGGGGCCGAAGATGCAGTCGTGCGAGGCGAGGTCGGCCGGCGTCTTCGGTGTGCCGCGCTCGGCAAGATAGGATGGCGCTGCGACGAGAAAGCGCGACACGGTCGCAAGCTTGCGTGCGCCGAAGCCGGAATCGTCGAGGGGGCCGAGGCGAATGGCGACGTCGGTGCCTTCCACAACGAGGTTCTGCCGTTCGTCGGCGACGGACAGCTCGACGCGCAAGAGGGGATGGGCCTTAAGGAATTTCGGCAGGCGCGGAATGATGTTTCGCGTGCCGTAGACGATCGGCATCGTGATGCGCAGCGTTCCACGCAAGGAATCGACGCCGCGCGCGGCGTCCTCGGCATCCTCGATATCAGCCAGCACTTCGCGCGCACGCGTCAGGAACAGCGCACCGGCGTCCGTGACCGTGATGCTGCGCGTGGTCCGCAGCAACAGCTTGACGCCGAGCCGCGTCTCCAAGTCGCCGATGATGCGCGACACCGAGGGCTGCGACAGGCCGAGCTCGCGCGCGGCCTTCGAAAAGCTGCCGCTCTCTGCTGCGCGGACGAACACAGTCAATTCCTGCAATCGGTCACTCATTCAAAATCCGGATAAATGTTGTCCTAATTGACCATATACCCCTTCATTTTCGAATGATCCAGATAGGACGGGCCAACAGCAAAAGATGGAGCTACCCATGGCCCTTCAAGACAAACTCGATGCCTTCAAAGCCGACTTCGAAGCCGGCCGCTTCCCGCTCAAGCCCAACCAGGAGGCGCTCGACACCATGCAACGCGCCACCGCCGAACTGATCGCGAGCGGCCAGGCGCAGCGCGCCAAGAAGGCCGGCGACGCCGCGCCGGAATTCGTCCTCAGGGATCCCGACGGCAAGCAGGTCGCCTCGCGCGACCTGCTCGCGAAGGGTCCGCTGGTCGTGTCGTTCTATCGCGGCGTCTGGTGCCCGTATTGTAACCTCGAGCTCCAGGCGCTCCAGGAAGCGCTGCCGGAGATCGCCGCGCGTGGTGCGAGCCTCGTTGCGATCTCGCCGCAGACCGCGCCGAACAGCCGCAAGTCGGAGCGCGAGAACAAGCTGTCGTTCCCGATCCTGAGCGACGTCGCGAGCGGCCTCGCCGATGCCTTCGGCATCCGCTTTGCGCTGCCAGCCGACCTGGTCTCGCTCTACCAGTCCTTCAAGAACGACCTGCCGACGTTCAACGACAATCCGGCCTGGGTGCTACCGATGCCCGCGCGCTACGTCATCGGCCGCGACGGCATCATCGCCTATGCGGAGGTGAACCCGGATTACACGCATCGCCCCGATCCATCCGAGCTGTTGCCGGTGCTCGACCGGTTGCGGGCCGGCAAGGCGGCCTGATCAAGAACCGGCCGGCTCACGGGCCGGTCACTCTCTCTTCCTCAAAAGGTCAACGGCGTGCGCGTGCCGAACGCCCGCGCGCGCCCAAACCAAAGGACTGTGTCATGTCAAAGCTCGAAGGAAAGATTGGCGTCATCACCGGCGGCTCCAGTGGTATCGGTCTTGCTGCGGCGAAGACCTTTGTGGCCGAAGGCGCTTATGTTTTCATCGTTGGACGGCGTCAGGGCGAGCTCGACAAGGCCAAGGCCGAGATCGGGCGCAATGTCTCCGCGATCCAGGCCGACGTCGCCAATCTCGACGATCTCGACCGGCTCTACGCCCGGGTGAAGGATGAAAAGGGTGCGCTCGATATCATCGTCGCCAGTGCCGCGTTCGTCGAGCGTAAGCTCACGGTGGACGTCACTCCGGCGCATTTCGACACGACATTCGGTATCAATGCGCGTGGTGCCTATTTCACGGTACAGAAGGCGCTGCCGCTGATGCGCAAGGGTGGCTCGATCGTGCTGGTGTCGTCCGGTCTGCACCTGAAAGGCCTTCCCGAGCACGGCACCTACGCCGCCACCAAGGCCGCGCTGCGCTCGTTCTCGCGGACCTGGGCGATGGAGCTGAAGGATCGCGGCATCCGCGTGAACACGTTATCACCGGGCGCCATCGATACGCCGATCATCGACGGCCAGTTCAAGACCCCAAGGGAGGCCGAAGGTGCCCGCGCGTTCTTCGCCTCGATCACGCCGCTCGGCCGGATTGGTCGCCCGGAGGAAATGGCCTCCGCCATTTTATTTCTGGCCTCGGACGACAGCAGCTACAGCACGGGCATCGATCTCGCGGCCGATGGCGGTATTACGCAGGTTTGAGGTAACCCTACGGCGTGACCGCGCCGCGTGCGACCGCGCGCGGGGCGGTCAGTTGTTTCCATGTCGAGTTGGCGACGTGTACCGGCGAGAACGCCGGCCGCTCGATGTAGTGACCGTCGCCGGCCTCGGCGCGGAGATCGCCAGCCTTCCAGACGACGCGGCCACGCGACAGCGTCGCGGCCGGTCCGCCGGTGCAGGCAAAGCCTTCGAACACGTTGTAATCGATCCGGCTCATCTGCCGCTTCGCGCTGATGGTCTTGCTCGCCTTGGGGTCCCACACCACGACATCGGCATCCGAACCGACGGCGACGGCGCCCTTGCGCGGGTAGATGTTGAGGATGCGCGCGATGTTCGCCGAGGTCACGGCGACGAATTCTTCCTTAGTGAGCCGTCCCGTGGCGACGCCCGCGGTCCACAACAGTGCGAGCCGATCTTCGAGGCCGCCGGTGCCGTTCGGGATCTTCCTGAAATCGCCGAGCCCGAACCGCTTCTGCTCGGTGGTGAAGGCGCAATGGTCGGTTGCGACCACCTGGAGCGAGCCTGATTGCAGGCCGGCCCAAAGACTGTCCTGATGCGATCTGTCGCGGAAGGGCGGCGACATCACGCGCTGCGCGGAATGGTCCCAGTCCCTGTTCTGGTACTCGCCGGCATCCAGCAGCAGATGCTGGATCAGCGGCTCGCCATAGACGCGTTTCCCAGCAGCCCGTGCGCGGGCAATCGCCTCATGCGCTTCGCGGCAGCTCGTGTGCACGATGTAGACCGGCGTGCCCGTCATGTCGGCGATCATGATGGCGCGGTTGGTGGCTTCGCCCTCGACCTCCGGCGGCCGTGAGTAGGCGTGGCCCTCGGGGCCGGTGACGCCGCGCGCGATCAGCGCTTCCTGCATCAAGGCGACGACGTCGCCGTTTTCCGCATGCACCACCGGCATGGCGCCGAGATGGGCGCAGCGCGCGAACGAGTTGTAGAGCTCATCATCGTTCACCATCAGCGCGCCCTTGTAGGCCATGAAATGCTTGAAGGTGTTGATGCCGTAGGTTTTGACCACAATCTCCATCTCGTCATAGATCTGCTTCGACCACGACGTCACCGCCATGTGGAAGCCGTAGTCGGTCGCCGCCTTCTCGGATTTGTGCCGCCACTCCTGATAGGCCGCGAGCATCGACTGGCCGGGATCGGGCAAGCAGAAATCCACCACCATGGTGGTGCCGCCGGTCAACGCCGCCTTCGTTCCGGATTCGAAATCGTCGGCGGTCACCGTGCCCATGAACGGCATTTCGAGATGGGTGTGCGGATCGATCCCGCCCGGGATGATGTAGGCGCCGCCGGCATCGACGATCTCCGCGCCCGTCGGTGCATCGAGCGATGTTCCGATCGCGACGATGGTCTCGCCGTCGATCAGCACGTCCGCACGGCGCGAATGATCATGATTGACGACGGTGCCGCCGCGGATGAGGAGGGGCATGGGAGACTCCGGAGAGAGGACGAGACGCGGCGAAAGCTAAGCGTGCTGCCAGCGATGCGACAGGCGAAATTTTAGTCAGGCATCGCTGCGCTCTCTCGGCTTCTACGCCGCCCGCGCGATCAAGCCGTCGATCATCGCCCGCACCAGGCCCGCGATTTCCTTCCGCAGCGCCGGCAGCGGCACGGCGACCAGCCTCTGCTCGAGCCCCAGCGCCACCATGCCATGCACGGCCGAGAACAGGCTGCGTGCGGTGATGCCGAGCCCCTCTGTCCCTCTGTCTGGAAATAACGATGCCAGTGGCGCGTAGATGTGGCGGAACAGCTGCAACTGGTCGTCGACGGACCAGTCGGGGACTTCCTTGCCGGGCTCCATGCGATGCTCGAACATTGCGCGCCAGAGCTCGAGATTTTCTGCGGCGAAATCGCAATAGGCGATCGCGATGCGGACCAGCGTCTCCTGCGGCGATGGATTGCCCGCGCTCACCGCCGCGCTGAGCACCTTGTCGAGCCGGAGCAGCGTGCGCGAGCCGACGCGCAGGACCAACTCGTCCACGTCGGCGACGAGATTGTAGACCGCGCCGTTGGCGCAGCCGATCTCGCGGGCGAGATCGCGGGTTTTGAGACCCGCCAACCCTCGCTCAGCGATCATCCGCTCGGCCGCCTGAATCAGGTCGACCCGCAGTTTCTCTCGACGTTCCAAGGCTTTAGTCATCTATTAATCAAATTCTTGAGCGACGCTCAAATATTTATTGAACGATGTTCAAGGTCTCTGCTACAAACCATCTGTGAGCAACGCTCATAACAGGGAGCAGCAAATGTTCAAGACCGTATTGACACTTTTCCGCGGCAGCGTGGCGGCCGCGGGCGAGGAACTGGAAGACCGTACGGCCCTTCTGATCCTCGACCAGCAGATGCGCGATGCAGCCGCTGCCGTCGAGCGCAGCAAGCGGACGCTGGCGCTGGCGATCGCCCAGGACCAGCAGGAAGGCCGCAAGCTCGAGGCGACCGTCGCCCGCATCGCCGATCTCGAGACCCGCGCGGTTGCGGCGCTCGACGGTGGCCGCGAGGACCTCGCCAAGGATGCCGCCGGGGCCATCGCGGGCCTGGAGGCCGATCGCGATGCGGCGATGACCGCACGCGCATTGTTCGCGACCGAGATCATCCGGCTGAAGCGCCATGTCGCAAGCGCGCAGGCCCGCATCACCGAGCTCGATCGCGGCCGTCGTGTCGCCCGTGCCTCGGAAGCGGTGCGCTCGCTTCGCCGCAGCGGCATCGAGGCGGCACGCCCTTACGAATCCACGCTGCCGGAAGCGGAGAGCACCTTGAGGCGCCTGCGCGACCGGCAAATGGAAGCCCAGGCCGCTGACGACGCGCTGGTCGAGCTCGATGCGGCCAGCGGTCCGCTCGCCACCGCCGAACGGCTCGCCGAGCAGGGCTTTGGCCCCCGGCTCAAGACGACCACGGACGACGTGCTGGCGCGGTTGAAGTCCAAGCGCATGCCGACTGCCTGACCCCAAACCCATCATCATTCGAACCGACAGGAGACCATCATGAACCAGAACGGCCAGCCCCACAGCAGCGCCTGGGTGACCTTCACTTACGCGTCCTTCGCAGCCTCCGCGTTCCTCGTCGCCATCGGCATCTTCTTCCTGCCGATCGATCTCTGGATGAAGGGCTATCTCACCATGGGCATCGTGATGCTGATCCAGACCTGCATCACCCTGACCAAGACGGTGCGCGACAATCACGAGAGCAGCCGGCTGGTGAACCGCATCGAGGATGCCAAGGCCGAGCGCCTGCTGATGGAAGTGTCCAAGGCGGCCTGAGGCGAGAGCGCATATAAGCGCAAAGCTACCTGCAATATGGAGCGGAGGATGCCCCGGCATCCACCGCTCGCGCCGTGAGACCATCCACCCTCGAGCGGTCGCCCCGTTCGGCGATCGCGGATCTTCGTATCGCGCCTGCGAAATGCAACCGAGCCATGACGGATCGCGCGGGCGGGCGACCTTGCGCGCCAGCGCGGGCAGGGGCACTCTGCGCAAGCGGCGCACAAGAACACCGCCAATAAGATTGCGCGAGGAAGCTCCATGGCGGTGACGCGGATCGATTGCGACATCCACCCGGCGGTTGGTGGTACGCGCACGACGCTGCTTCCCTATCTCAGCGATCACTGGAAAGAGCAGGTCGTGAGCCGCGCCATCGACGGGCTCGATCTCACGTCCTATCCACCAAGCATGCCGCTCACCGGCCGCGCCGACTGGCGGCCGGCCAATGGCGCCAAGCCCGGCTCCGACCTCGCCATGGTGCAGAAGGGCGCGTTCGAGCAGTTGGGTGCGAGCCACGCGATCCTCAACGTGCTCTACGGCGCGCAGGCCGTGTTCGATGCCTACATGGCGGCCGACTTCTGCAAGGCGATCAATGACTGGATCGCCGCCGAATGGCTGTCGCGCGATCCCCGCCTGCGTGCCTCCATCGTGGTGCCGATGCAGGACCCGGATCTGGCGATCGAGGAGATCGAGCGCCGCGCCGGCGACAATCGTTTCGTCTCCATCCTGGTGTTGGCGCAGGGCGAGACGCTGCTGGGACGGCGGCATTACTGGCCGGTGTACCGCCTCGCCGAGAAATACAAGCTGCCGCTCGCGATCCATGCCGGCACGCAATATCGCCAGGCGCCGAGCTCGGCCGGCTGGCCGTCGCACCGCTACGAATATTACTTCGTCGAGGCGCAGGCGTTTCAGGCGCAGATCCTGAGCCTCATTTATGAAGGCGTTTTCGGCAAGTTTCCCAACCTGAAGGTCGTGCTGATGGAATCCGGCGTGAGCTGGCTGCCGGCCTTCATGTGGCGCGCCAACAAGACCTGGCGCGGCGTGCGCGTCGAGGTTCCCTGGGTCGAGCGCGAGCCGGCAGCGATCATCCGCGACAATTTCCGCGTTACCATGCAGCCGTTCGATGCGCCGACTGATGCAAGAAGCGTCGAGGAGATCATCGACCAGATCGGCTCGGAAAAGATGTTTCTGTTCGCGTCCGACTATCCGCACTGGCAGTTCGACGGCAACGATCCGATCCCGCCGAACCTGCCGAAGAGCATCATCGCGAAGATGTGCGTCGACAATCCGCTGGAAACGTTTCCGCGGTTGTCGATCAACTGACGCATGATCCGGAAAAGTGGGTACCGGTTTTCCGATAAGATCATGCGCAAACAAAAAGTTTGGAGGATCGCATGAGTGACGTCATCGACCGCCCGCTGCTCGACGACGAGAAGCCTGCCGCCTCACGGCTGCGTATCGTCGATTGCGACGTGCATCCGAGCCTGCACTCGTTCGACGACCTCAACGAATTCCTGCCAAGACGCTGGCAGCAGCATCTGAAGGAGTATGGCAGCCATCTGCGCACGCCCTATCTCTTCACCACGCCCTATCCGCGCTCGTCCCCCCTGATCGCACGGCGCGATGCCTGGCCGCCGACCGGCGGGCCGCCGGGCTCCGATCTCGCTTTCATGCAGAAGCAGCATCTCGATCCGCTCGACGTCGAGTTCGGGATTTTGCAGGTGCTCGACCTCTTCATCTTCTCGCAGCAGAACCTGGAATTCGGCGCCGCGATCCAGCGCGCCATCAATGATTGGCAACTGGCGTTCTGGTCGCATCGTGATCCGCGCCTGAAGGCGTCGATCCTGGTCGGGCAGGACGGCACGGACCTGGCGATCGCCGAGATCGAGCGCTGCGCGAAGGTCGGTGAGTATATCCAGATCAACGTCTCGCCGCGCGCCAACGAGCCGCTCGGCCGCCGCCGCTACTGGCCGATCTACGAGCGTGCCGAGGCGCTGGACCTGCCGCTCGGCATCCATGTTGGCGGCTATGGCGGCCATGCGCCGACCGGTGGTGGCTGGCCGTCCTATTATGTCGAGGAGCACCAGTCCAACGCGCACACCATCGCGGCGCAGCTCGCGAGCCTCGTCATCGAAGGCGTGCCGGAGCGGTTTCCAAAGCTGAAGATCGTCTTCATCGAGGGCGGCTTCGGCTGGATCCCGTCGGCGGTGTGGCGAATGGACCAGCATTTCGAGCGGTTCCGCAGCGAGGTGCCTCATCTCAGGCGCAAGCCGTCGGAATATGTGCGCGAAAACTTCTGGTTCACGACGCAGCCGATCGACGAGCCCGACGAGGCGCGGCATCTGCGTTCGCTGATCGAATGGGTCGGCATCGACCGTCTTCTGTTTTCGTCGGACTATCCGCACTGGGATTTCGACGATCCGCGCTTCGCCTTCAAGACGCCGCTCTCTGAAGCCGAGCGGAAGAAGATCTTCAGCACCAATGCCCGCGCGGTCTACAAGTTCTGAGCAAAGAGGTTCTGAACGGATATGGCCCGTCACATCGTCGCGCGCACCTCGGAGATCCCGCCCGGCGGCAACAAGGTCGTCGATATCGCGGGCCGCGACATCGTCGTGTTCCACGTCAACGGCGAGTTCTTCGCGCTGTTGAACCGCTGCCCGCACGAGGGCGCGCCGCTGGAGAAGGCGGCCTGCGTAGCGCGGCTGACCTCGCCCGAGCCCGGAATCTATGAGCGCTCGCGCGTCGGCGAGATGCTGCGCTGTCCCTGGCACGGCTGGGAATTCGACATGCGCAACGGCCAGTCCTGGTTCGATCCGAAACGGGTCAAGATCCGGTCCTATCCGGTCGCGGTGGAACGTGGCGAAGAGTTGCAGAAGGGCCCGTATGTCGCCGAGACGTTTCCAGTGCATGTCGAAGACAGCTATGTGATTGTCGAGGTCTGAGCCGGCATTGCCGATTGAGATTCCAACGCAGGTGCGTTATGGCTCTCGCGCTTTCCAGAGGCGGAGATGAGCTTTGTCGAAACAATCCCTGCGTGAGGAGGCCGAGCGCCTGATCCGCGAATCGATGGAAAAGAAGACCATCGTCGTCAAGCAGGGCTCGACCCGCATCGAGGCCGTCTGCGGCAAGTGCGGTGCGCCGAACCGGGTGCAGGCGGAAAAGGGCCAGAGCCGGGTCAAGTTCGCCTGCAAGAATTGCGGGCATCAGCAGGAGACGCTGTAGGGCGCTTGCGCGGTATTGCCGCGCCGCGAGGCTCTAGCTCCTCCTCATCCTGAGGAGCCCGCTGAAAGCGGGCGTCTCGAAGGATCGAGGCCGAGCTGTCGCAGCGGGGCCTTCATGGTTCGAGACGCGCGTTCCGCGCTCCTTACCATGAGGGTCTGATAGTCACTCCCCCTTCACGAACTTCGCGAACGCGTCGGCATAGTCCGGGTGCCAGCGCGACAGCGGCGGGCGGTTCTCGACGATGTCTCCCGCCGCCCACAGCATCCGCTTCTCGTCGAGCGCGCGCGGCACGTCGTTGTCCGGGCACAGGATGTAGAAGTCGCCGGCTTCCAGCCGCGCCAGCATGAAATCCACGGTCTGCTCAGCCGTCCAGGCCCCGGCCGGCTTCTCGGTGCGGCCCTTCGCGGTCAGGCCGGTGAAGACGAAGCCGGGGATCAGCAGATGCGTGGTGATGCGGCAGTCCTTCGTGTTGCGCAACTCGTGCTGGAGCGCTTCCGTAAAGGCCTTCACGCCGGCCTTGGAGACGTTGTAGGCGGGATCGCCGGGCGGCGTGGTGATGCCCTGCTTCGAGCCGGTGTTGATGATGAGGCCGCGCCTGCCGCGCGCGATCATGCCGGGCGCGAAGATGCGCGAGCCGTTGATGATGCCCCACATGTTGACGCCGATGATCCGCTGCCAGTTGTCGGGCTCGCCGAACAGCGTGCTGCCGGGCTGGATGCCGGCATTGTTCATGAGGATGTCGGTGCCGCCGAAGCGCTCGCGCACGGCGCGTTCCAGTTCCGTCACGCTCTCGGCCTTGCTGACATCGACCGCGAACGTCATCACATGTGTGGCAGGCGTGACGGATGACAGTTTTGTTGCAGCTTCCGCCAGCCGCGCCTGATCCACATCTGCGATGCAGACCTTCAAGCCGGCGCGCGCGAAGGCCAGCGCGGCAGCCAATCCGATACCGGATGCGCCGCCCGTGATCACGGCGACATTGTCTTTGACGATGGCGGAATGTGGCATGTTTGGGTCTCCGGGGAAGGGCTCGGTCGAGCTATAACATGGCACTCGCGCGACCCTGCACAAGTCGGCATGGGAGGTCTTCGTTCCACGCCGCCTTTACGCCTTTCCGGCGGCGCTGTATTCTATTCGACCTAACGATCCCGCCCAGATCGAACCAATCAATCATTTGACAGGGAGTGCAGCCATGGCTGTGTCGCAGGCTATTCCGATCACGCGCCATCCGTTCGCCAACGGGTCCTACAAGCAGATGCTGATCGACGGGAAGTGGGTTGATGCTGCCTCAGGCAAGCGCTTCGAGACCCATAACCCCGCCACCGGCGAATTGCTGGCGACGGTCGCCGAGGGCGACAAGGAGGACATCGACCGTGCGGTCGCCGCCGCTCGCCGTGCCTTCGAAGGCCCCTGGAGCAAAGTCAAACCATTCGAGCGGCAGAACCTGCTGCTCAAGCTCGCCGACCTTGTCGAGAAGAATTTCGACGAATTGTCGCAGCTCGACACGCTCGACATGGGCGCGCCTCTCAGCCGCACCCGCGCCTATCGCCTGCGCGCCGTCGGCATGCTGCGCTATTACGCTGGCCAGACCACGGCGATCCATGGCGAGACCATCGAGAACTCGCTGCCCGGCGAAATCTTCTCCTACACGCTGAAGGAGCCGATCGGCGTCGTCGGCGCCATCATTCCCTGGAACGGCCCGCTGACCGCGACCATCTGGAAGATCGGCCCGGCGATCGCGACCGGCTGCACCGTGGTGCTGAAGCCCGCCGAAGAGGCGCCGCTCACCTCGCTGCGCATCGCCGAGCTCGCGATGGAGGCCGGCGTGCCGTCGGGCGTCATCAACGTCGTGCCCGGCTATGGCGAGACCGCGGGCGCTGCGCTTGCCTCGCATCATGATGTCGACAAGGTCGCCTTCACCGGCTCGCATGTCACGGGACAATCGATCATCCGCGCCTCGGCCGGCAACCTCAAGCGTGTCTCGCTCGAGCTCGGCGGCAAGTCGCCGGACATCGTGTTCGCCGATGCCGATCTCGATGCCGCCGTCCCCGGCGCCGCGATGGCGGTGTTCGCCAATTCCGGCCAGATCTGCAGCGCCGGCACGCGCCTGTTCGTCGAGCAGTCGATCTACGAGGAATTCGTCGGCCGCGTCGCCGAGTTCGGCAAGAAGCTGCAGGTCGGCAACGGCCTCGATCCCAATGTGCAGATCGGCCCGCTCGTGTCCGAGGAGCAACTCAAGCGCGTCACCGGCTATCTCGATATCGGCCAGAAGGAAGGCGCGCGCGCTCTCGCCGGCGGCGGCCGCGTCACCGAAGGCGCGCTGTCGAAGGGCTTCTTCGTCTCGCCGACGGTGTTCGCAGGCGTCCAGGACAACATGCGCATCGCGCAGGAGGAGATTTTTGGTCCCGTCATCTCCGCGATCGCGTTCAAGGACATGGACGAGCTGGTCAAGCGCGCCAACAACACCACCTTCGGCCTCGGCTCGGGCCTCTGGACGCGCGACGTCACCAAGGCGCATGCGGTCGCGAAGAGCCTGCGCGCCGGCTCGGTGTGGGTGAATTGCTACCAGGCGATGGACCCGGCCGTACCCTTCGGCGGCTACAAGATGAGCGGCTATGGCCGCGAGTCCGGCAAGCAGCACGTCGAGGAATATCTCAACGTGAAGGCCGTCTGGATCAAGACAGCGTAGGGCCTGCTCTCTCCGGCGTTCCGCGAGAGGGAATATCTGCTTTTAATGGGGCGGCGCCTTTTCCAGGGGCCGCCCCTCGCTATATGATCCGCATCCTTCCATAGCCGTCTGAGGCCCACATGAAATTCGAGGCGTTGTTCAAACCGTTGCAGGTCGGTCCGTACAAGCTGGCGCATCGCGTCGCGTTGGCGCCGCTGACGCGCATGCGCGCCGAGCGCGAGAGTTTTTCGCCGCGGCCGCTCAACGCCGAATATTACGGTCAGCGCGCCACGCAAGGCGGCTTGATTATCGCTGAAGCGTCCCCCGTGCTCTCGCACGGCCGCGGCAACCCCGCGACGCCCGGCATCTATTCGGAGGCGCAGATCGCCGGCTGGCGCAAGGTGACGGATGCCGTGCACGCCAAGGGCGGCATCATCTTCCTCCAGCTCTGGCATGTCGGCCGCGTCTCGCATTCGTCCTTCCACGGCGGTGAGCCGCCGGTCTCGGCTTCGGCGATTGCGATCAAGGCCGAAGGCATGAAGGCGATGACCGCAGACGGCAAGATCGCCGACTACGAATCGCCGCGCGCGCTGGAGACTGATGAAGTCAAGGGCATCGTCGAGGCCTTCCGGCAGGGCGCCAAGAACGCGCTCGCCGCCGGCTTCGACGGTGTCGAGATCCACGGCGCCAACGGCTATCTGCTCGAGCAGTTCCTGCAGTCGCGCAGCAACCAGCGCACCGATCAATATGGTGGCGGAATCGAGAACCGCGCGCGGCTTCTGCTCGAAGTCACGCAAGCGGCCATCGACGTCTGGGGCGCGAACCGCGTCGGCGTGCGGCTGTCGCCCCACGGCATCGCCAATGATTCCGGTGAGCCCGATCCGATGCCGCTTTACACGCACGTCGTGAAGGCGATCGACAAGCTCGGCCTTGCCTATCTTCACTTCATCGAGCCGCGCTCCAGCGGCGCCGGCCGTGCCGACGTCCACTGGGAGAACGTGCCCTCCGCAATGGTGCTGTTCCGCCCGCTCTACAGCGGCGTGCTGATGACCGCCGGCGGCTTCACCGGCGAGACCGCGAATGCGGCGATCGCCGACGGCCACGCCGACATCATCGCCTTCGGCCGCATCTTCATCTCCAACCCCGATCTGCCGCGCCGCCTTCGGCACGACTATCCGATCACGCCGTATAACCGCGCGACGTTCTACGGCGGCGAGGAGAAGGGGTATACGGATTACCCGGTGTATGACGAGCTCGCGACGGCGTAGAGACCTTCGTAGCCCGGATGGAGCGCAGCGAAATCCGGGTTTCTCACCTCGCCGATAGACTTACCCGGATTGCGCTTCGCTCCATCCGGGCTACAGGTCTATATTCGTAGCTCCGACGAGCCCACAAACTCCGTCATTGCGAGCGTAGCGAAGCAATCCAGAGTCTTTCCGCAGAGGCAGTCTGGATTGCTTCGCTGCGCTCGCAATGACGACGGAAGGACCTACCATGGCCAAAGCCGCAGTCGCCGCAGGAACCGCCACCGGCCAATGCCTCTGCGGCAAGGTCACCTTCGAGATCGACGTCCCCGCGCGTTGGGCCTGGCATGATCATTCGGCCGCTAGCCGCCGCGCGCACGGCGCGGCCTATGCGACCTATGTCGGAAGCTGGAAGAAGCGCTTTCGCATCACCTCGGGGAAAACCGCGCTCGCCCGCTACGAGGACAAGGCGACCAGGACCGCGCGCAGCTTCTGCGCCCATTGTGGCACGCCGATCGCGTACGAGCGGCCGCGCGGACCGCACATGGTCAACATCCCCCGGGCGCTGTTCAACGAGCGCACCGGCCGCCAGCCGCTCTATCACATCGCGATCGAAGAGCTCCAGGAATGGGCCTATACCGGCGAGCCGCTGGTGCCGCTGAAGGGCTTTCCCGGTGTGGTCTGGCAGCGCTCGAAAAAGAAGAAGCGCGCTAGCGGCGAAGACCCTTTCGAGCTCGGCCGCGAGGAGGTGCTTTAGCCTTGGCGGCGACCTTGGTCTTCGCCGCAACAGCCTTCCGCGGCGCCGCTTTGCGTCCCGTGGCATTCGCCGCCACGAAGTCGAGCCCGCGCTTGACCCATTTTTTCAGATCGGCATCGCTCTGATAGCCGTCCGGCGCGACGCGTACAAAGCCGGTCATGATGCGCCCGCGCATTTCCATCGGGCTTGTGTGCGGCTCCTGCAGCATGCGTGCATGCGCTTCCGGGCCGACACGGATCAGCATGCCGCCGCGCCCGCTTACGGTGCAGCACATGGTGTTGTTCACCATGAAGCAGAGGCCGCCCATCATCTTCTTTTCCGCGACGTCTCGCTGACCCGCCAGCAATTTGCGCACCCGCGCCGCGGTGTTCTCGTCATAGGCCATCGCGTCTCCCCGTGCAGGTTTACGCCCGAGCATGTTCCCAGCTTGCCCGCGCCGACGCAAGTCTGCCATGACGGCGCTTCCTTGCGTGCCTCGGCCAAGTTCGGCCATCATGCCTCACCTTGCGGCAGCGCCCGCGGGGCCTGGAGGAAACATGAAGAACAAGATTACCGGCCGCTCCGCTTTTCTCGCGCTGCTCAAGGACGAGGGCATCACCCATCTGTTCGGCAATCCCGGCACCACCGAGCTGCCGATCATGCATGCGCTGAAGGACCATCCTGATCTCACCTATGTGATGGCAATGCAGGAGAGCCTGGTGGTGGCGATCGCGGATGGCTACAGCCGCGCCTCCGGCAAGCTCGTCGCCTGCAACGTCCATGTCGCGCCGGGGCTCGGCAACGCGATGGGCTCGCTCTACAACGCCCAGTTCACGGGCACGCCGATGATCCTGACCGCCGGCCAGCAGGAGCAGGGCCACGGCCTGATGGAGCCGGTGCTTTATGGCCCGCTGGTGCGGATGGCCGAGCCGCTGGTGAAATGGGCGGTCGAGGTGACGCGGCTGGAAGATCTGCCGCGCATCGTGCGCCGCGCCGCGAAGGTCGCGATGACGCCACCGACCGGGCCGGTGTTCATCTCGCTGCCGGGCGACATCCTCAACAGCGAGGCCGGCATCGATCTCGGCCGCTCCACCCGGATCGACGCCCGCGTAAAGCCGTCGGACGAGGCGCTGAAGGCGTTTGCCGCGCGGCTGCTCAAGGCCGAACGTCCCGTCATCGTCACCATGGACGAGGTGGTCAAGAGCGATGCGCTGAAGGAGGCCGCCGAACTCGCCGAGCTGCTTGGTGCGGCCGCCTATCAATCCTCGACGCCCTACGGCTCGCATTTCCTCTCGGAAAGCCCGAGCTTCCTCGGCACGCTGGCCCGCGTGCAGAAGGTCGCGCGCGACATGCTTGCGCCGTATGACCTCCTGGTCGCACTCGGTGGCGATCCCTTGCGGATGTCGGTCTATAGCGAGGTCGATGCGCTGCCTGACGGACTCGGCATCGTGCAGATCGGCCTGGTCGATTGGGAGATCGCCAAGAACTACGGGGCTGAAATCGCGCTGAAGGCGGATCTGAAGGAAACGCTGCGGGCGCTGATCCCGGTGCTGAAGGAGATGGGCGGCGCTGCGCTGGCAAGCCGTGCAAAGCAGCGCCTCGCCGAACTCGCGCCCAAGAACTGGACCGCGCGGCGTGCCGCGCTGGTCGAGCAGATCGGCAAGAGCGCCGGCCGCAGCCCGATCGATCCGGATTTCCTGGTGCTGCAAATGATCGAGGCCATGCCCGATCATGCGATCCTCGTCGACGAAGGGCTCACCTCGAGCCGCCAGATCACGGCGCTGCGTCCGCATCGCGACCGCTTCGGCTATCATGGGCTTGCCTCCGGCGGCATCGGCTGGGGCCTGCCGGCCTCCGTCGGCGCCAGCATCGCCAATCCGGATCGCCCGGTGGTGTGCTTCTCCGGCGACGGCAGCGCGATGTATTCGATCCAGTCGCTGTGGACGGCGGCGCATCACAAGCTGCCGCTCAACGTCGTCATCGCCAACAATGGCGGCTACCGCATCATCAAGCAGCGCCTGCTCGCCTTCCATGGTGACGACAATTACGTCGGCATGGATTTCGTCGATCCGCCGGTGGATTTCGCAGGGATCGCGAAGGCGCTCGGCTGCGAGGCGATCAAGGTGAGTGATCCCCGTGAGCTGAAGGCGACGCTGTCGTCGGCGTTCAACCGCCCCGGAACGAAGCTGATCGAGGTAATAGTGGACGGGAAGCTGTAGCGCAGCGCGCCATCGCGTCGGTGCTCGCCACGTTCTCAGCTGTCATCGCCCGACTTGATCGGGCGATCCAGTATTCCAGAGACGGCTGTGATTCCTCGATAGGCCGCGGCGTACTGGATGCCCCGGTCCCGGCTCCGCCAAGGCTACGCCGGGGCCACAAGGGTGCTCGGCCGCCGAAGCCTTTTGGCGAAGGCGGCAAGCCGGGGCATGACAGCGTACCTCGCGGCTAACCCTTCTTCCCCACCCGATACCCCGCAGCCGGATGCGGCGCACCGAGCCTTGCGCGGCCGTCGCCGAACAGCTTCTCCCGCAATGTGCCCTTTGCGTATTCCGGCTTGTAGCGGCCGCGCTTGGTCAGCTCCGGCACCAGCATGTCGGCGATGTCCTCGAAATCGCCGGGCGAGATCGCGAACGCGACATTCAGCCCGTCGACGTCGGTCTTCTCGAACCAATCCTCGATCTTGTCGGCGACGCTCTCGGGCGTGCCGACCACGACCGGGCCGGCGCCACCGATGCCGACATGCTCGATGACGTCGCGGACGGTCCAGACGCGGTCGGGGTCGCCGCGCGTGACGTTGTCGAGTGCGCTGCGGCCGGCATCGTTCTGGACGTGACGCACCTGCTGGTCGAGCTCGTAGCCGGAGAAGTCGATGCCGGTCCATCCCGACATCAGGGCCAGCGCGCCTTCCGGACTGATATGCGACCGGTAGTCGGCATACTTGGCCGCCGCTTCGGCTTCCGTGTTGCCGAGGATGATCGTCATCATGTTGAACATCAGGATCTCCGCCGGGTTTCGGCCGAGCGCGGCGGCTTCCTGGCGGATCGCGGAGACGCGCGGCGCAATGATCTTGGCCGACGGTCCCGACATGAACACGCATTCGGCATGCTTCGCCGCGAACTGCCGCCCGCGCGGCGAGGTGCCGGCCTGGTACAGCACCGGCGTCCGCTGCGGCGACGGCTCGCTGAGGTGGATGGTGTTGTTGATGCGGTAATTCGCGCTCTCATGATTGATGCGATGAACCTTGCTCGGATCGGTGAAGATGCCGCGCGCCCGGTCGCGCAGCACGGCGTCGTCCTCCCAGCTGCCTTCCCATAGCTTGTAGACCACCTCCATATATTCGTCGGCGATGTCGTAGCGGTCGTCGTGTCCGGTCTGCTTGTCCTTGCCGGCGCCGCGCGCGGCGCTGTCGAGATAGCCGGTGACGACGTTCCAGCCGATCCGTCCCTCGGTGAGATGGTCGAGTGTCGACATCCGCCGCGCGAACGGGTAGGGCGGCTCGAAGGACAGGTTGCTGGTAACGCCGAAGCCGAGATTTTTCGTCACCGCCGCCATCGCCGAGAGCAGCAGCAGCGGCTCGTTCGACGGCGTCTGCGCTGCATTGCGCAAGGCCGCGTCAGGGCTGCTGCCATAGACGTCGTAGACGCCGAGCACGTCGGCCAGGAACAACCCGTCGAAACGGCCGCGTTCCAGCGTCCTGGCGAGATCGATCCAGTAGGGCAGGCGGTTATATTCGGCGGTGCGATCGCGCGGGTGGGTCCACAGCCCGGGTGATTGATGCGCGACGCAATTCATCGCAAAGGCGTTGAGCCTGATCTGCTTGGCCATGATGATCCCCCGGCGCCCTGTACCGAGCGCTCTTCGAATGATAAACGTGCGCCTCAACTTGGCGAAGTTCTTGCATATTCTTGGCCCTTGGCAAGGGCCAAGAATAGAAAGGCTTGCGCTTGGCAAGGCCAAAATCAGCGGCGCTCCCGCTCTTGGCAAGCCAATCTCAAGAGAGCAAGAACGAAATCGCAAGAGAACTACAAGAGAACTCCAAGAACTGTCCAAGTCCCCGCCACTTTCGAAGGGCTACCTGTCTCAGGTAAGGTCCTTCGTCCCAACGCCTCGAAAAACCAGCCATGACCAGAGCCGACGCCATCTCCCGCGCCCGTGAGGATTTCAAATCCGGCGCGTTCCTCGCTGAACTCGACCGCCGCGTCGCCTTCAAGACCGAAAGCCAGAATCCGTCGCGCGGCGCCGAACTGCGTTCCTATCTGGAACAGGAGATGATCCCCTCCTTTGCTGCGCTCGACTTTACCAGCCGCATCGTCGAATCCCCGAGCGGCAAGGCGCCGTTCCTGTTCGCCGAGCATCATGAGAGCGCGTCAGCGCCAACCGTGCTGATCTACGGCCATGGTGACGTCGTCGACGGCATGGAGGGGGAGTGGCGCGACGGCCGCGATCCCTGGCGCACGACGGTTGCGGGCACGCGGCTCTATGGCCGTGGCACCGCCGACAACAAGGGCCAGCACAGCATCAACATGGCGGCACTCCGCGCGGTGCGCGAGGCCCGCGGCGGCAAGCTCGGCTTCAACGCAAAATTCATCGTCGAAATGGGCGAGGAGATCGGCTCGCCCGATCTCGGCAAGGTCTGCGACCTCAATCGCGATGCGCTCAAGGCCGATCTGTTCATGGCGTCCGACGGACCGCGCCTGTCGGCCGACCGGCCGACCTTGTTCCTGGGCTGCCGTGGCGGCATCCGCATTCATCTCGACGTCAATCTGCGCGACGGCGGCCATCATTCCGGCAATTGGGGCGGCGTGCTCGCCAACCCCGCGACCATTCTCGTCAACGCGATCTCGACGCTGGTCGACGGCCATGGCCGGCTTCAGCTCGACGCGCTGAAGCCGCCGCGGCTCACCAACCAGATCCGCAGCTATCTCGCCGACGTGCAGGTGGTGCCGACCGAGGACGAGCCGGCGCTCGCGGAGAACTGGGGCGAGGAAGGGCTGTCGGCCGCCGAGCGGCTCTATGCCTGGAACACGCTCGAAGTGCTGGCGATGTCGTCCGGTAATATCGAGAAGCCCGCGAATGCCATCCCCGGCCACGCCAATGCCGTGCTGCAACTGCGTTTCGTGGTCGGCACCAAGGTCGACGGCCTGATCGATGCCGTCCGCGCGCATCTGGTGCAAAAGGGTTTTCCGATGGTCGAGGTACGGGCCGCCCAGAGCTTTGCGGCGTCGCGCACCGATTTCGACAGCCCCTGGATCACATGGGCGGCGGATTCGGTGAAAGAGACCACCGGCAAGGCGCCGGCCGTTTTGCCGAATTTCGGCGGCTCGCTGCCCAACGACGTGTTTTCCGAGATCCTGGGCCTGCCGACGATCTGGGTCCCGCACTCCTATCCCGGCTGCTCCCAGCATGCGCCCAATGAGCACATCCTGCTGCCATTGACCGAAGAGGCCTTGACGGTGATGGCCGGGCTGTTCTGGGATCTCGGGGAATTGCCCAAGCCACTCGGCTGAGCCATTAACCTGAGCCGCAATCCAGCCGAAAGTCACATTCTAATCCGGCCCAATCTGTGCTTGCATCCGGGCCGCATCATCCTGAAAGGGGAATAAAAAAGTGAGACATTTCCGTAGCATCGGCCTCGCGCTCGCCGCGACCTTCGCCGTCAGCCAGGCCGGGGCCCAGGAGCTGACCGGCACGCTGAAGAACATCAAGGACACCGGCGCCATCACGCTCGGCTTCCGCGATTCCTCGATCCCGTTCTCCTATCTCGACGACAACCAGAAGCCCGTCGGGTTCGCGATGGACATCTGCTACAAGATCGTCGACGCCGTGAAGAAGGAGCTCAAGCTCGACAAGCTCGAGGTCAAGCTCAATCCGGTGACTTCGGCGACCCGTATTCCGCTGATGGCCAACGGCACGATCGACCTCGAATGCGGCTCGACCACCAACAATGCCGACCGCCAAAAGCAGGTGGCCTTCACCAACACGCACTATCTGACTGCCAGCCGCTACGTCTTCAAGAAGTCGAGCGGCCTGAAGTCGATCGACGATCTCAAGGGCAAGACGGTGGTCTCCACCGCCGGCACCACCAACATCAAGCAGCTCACCGAGGCCAATGTCGCGAAGAGCCTGGGTGCCAATATCATCCCGGCCAAAGACCATGCCGAGGCCTTCCTGATGGTCGAGACCGACCGCGCGGTCGCCTTCGTGATGGACGACGTTCTGCTCGCGAGCCTCGTTGCCGGCTCGAAGACGCCGGACGACTATGTCATCTCCAAGGACGCGTTCTCCAAGCCTGAGCCCTACGGCATCATGCTGCGCAAGGACGACGCGCCGTTCAAGAAGGTGGTCGATGCAGCAACCGCTGCGCTCTACACCTCCGGCGAGGGCCTGAAAATCTACGATAAGTGGTTCACGGCCAAGATCCCGCCGAAGGGCCTCAACCTCAACACCCCGATCTCGGCCGAGCTGAAGAACGAGTTCGCGAAACCTTCGGACTCGCCGAACCCGGACGACTATAAGTAAGATGCTGTTTGCCTCTCCCCGCGTGCGGGGAGAGGCCGGAATTCGCGCGGGACGCGCGGATTCCGGGTGAGGGGGACTCTCCACGAGTCCAACTATCACCTCCCTGGTGGAGAGCCCCCCTCACCCGAACCCTCTCCCCGCAAGCGGGGAGAGGGAAGATACTCCGGCCATTCTGGAGGGAGAGTGGCCGGACATTTGCATAGGCGCCGGGACATCCATAGCTGGCGCGTTCGCGCGGGGGACACGTGAACTACCACTGGAACTGGGGAATCTTCTTCGAGCCGAACCCGATGGGGACCGGCACCTATCTCGATATGCTGCTGTCGGGACTGGTGTTGACCCTCAAGACGGCGGCGCTCGCCTGGATCATCGCGCTGATCTTCGGCTCGCTCGTCGGCGTCATGCGCACGCTGCCGTCCAAGGGCGCCTACTGGTTCGGCTTCTGCTGGGTCGAGTTCTTCCGCAACATGCCGCTGCTGGTGCAGCTGTTCCTGTGGTTCTTCGTGCTGCCGGAATTGCTGCCGAAGGCCGCCGGCCTCTGGCTGAAGCAGCTGCCGAACGCGCCGTTCTGGACGGCCGCGATCGGCATCGGCTTCTTCATGTCGGCCCGCGTCGCGATACAATTGCAGGCCGGTATCGGCTCGCTGCCGCGCGGCCAAAAAATGGCGGCGACCGCGCTCGGGCTGACCACCGTGCAAGGCTATCGCTACGTGCTGCTGCCGATGGCGTTCCGCATCATCCTGCCGCCGCTGACCTCCGAGTTCCTCAACACCATCAAGAACACCGCTGTCGCCATCACGATCGGCCTGATCGAGTTGACTGGTCAGGCGCGCTCGATGCAGGAATTCTCGTTCCAGGTGTTCGAGGCTTTCACGGCCGCGACCTTGCTCTATCTCCTTGTCAACGCCATTGTCGTGACGGCGATGCGCTTCCTCGAGCGCTGGGTCGCGATCCCCGGCTACATTACGGGGAAATAGCACCATGTTCAGCAATCTCGATTTCGAGGTCATCCGCCGCTCGCTGCCCTATCTGTTCTACGAGGGCATGACCTTCACGGTGACGCTGACGGCGCTCGCCGCCTTCGGCGGCCTGATCTTCGGCACGGCGATCGCCCTGATGCGGCTGTCCGGCTACAAGACACTCGGGCGCATCGCGGGTGTCTATGTCGACTTCATGCGCTCGCTGCCGCTGGTGCTGGTGATCTTCTGGTTCTATTTCCTGGTGCCCTATATCGGGCAGTGGGTGACCGGCGCCTCGCGTCCGATCAGCGTCGGCGCGTTCGCATCCTCGCTCATCACCTTCATCATGTTCGAGGCGGCGTACTTCTCCGAGATCATGCGCGCCGGGATCCAGTCGATCTCGCGCGGCCAGCCGGCCGCCGCCAACGCGCTCGGCCTGACTTACGCGCAGACCATGCGCTACGTCGTGCTGCCGCAGGCGTTCCGCAACATGCTGCCGGTGCTGCTGACGCAGACCATCGTGCTGTTCCAGGACACCTCGCTGGTCTATGTGCTGTCGATCCCGGACTTCCTCGGCGCGGCCAGCAAGGTCGCGCAGCGCGATGGCCGTCTGGTCGAGATGTATCTGTTTGCCGCCGTCGTCTACTTCACCATTTCCTGCATCGCGTCTTTCGGCGTTCGCCGCCTCCAGTCGCGCATCGCCATCATTCGATAGAGCGCATCGGTCATGATCGAAATCAGCCACGTCAACAAATGGTACACCCCGACCTTCCAGGTGCTGACCGACTGCACCACCAGCGTGACCAAGGGCGAGGTCGTCGTGGTCTGCGGCCCCTCGGGCTCGGGCAAGTCGACGCTGATCAAATGCGTCAATGCGCTGGAGCCGTTCCAGGAGGGCGACATCAGCGTCGACGGCACCAAGGTCAATGACCCCAAGACCAATTTGCCGAAACTGCGTTCGCGCGTCGGCATGGTGTTCCAGCACTTCGAGCTGTTCCCGCACCTGAAGATCATCGACAACCTCTGCCTCGCGCAGCAGAAGGTGCTGGGACGGTCGTCCGACACGGCTGTGGCAAAGGGTATGCAGCTCCTGGACCGCGTCGGCTTGAAGGAGCAGGCGCAGAAATTTCCGGCGCAGCTCTCCGGCGGCCAGCAGCAGCGCGTCGCGATCGCCCGCGCGCTTGCCATGGACCCGATCGTCATGCTGTTCGATGAGCCGACCTCGGCGCTCGACCCCGAGATGGTGAGCGAGGTGCTCGACGTCATGGTCGATCTCGCCCGCGAAGGCATGACCATGATGGTCGTCACCCACGAGATGGGCTTTGCCCGCAAGGTCGCCAACCGCGTCATCTTCATGGACCGCGGCGAGATCGTCGAGGACGCGGCGAAGGAGGACTTCTTCGGCAAGCCGCGCAGCGACCGCGCGCAGAAGTTCCTGTCGAAGATTTTGTCGCATTAACCTCTGCTGTCGTTCCGGGACGCGCCTCGTGGCGCGGGTCCGGAATCCATAACCACCGGCCGGGGTTATGGATTCTCTGATGCGCAATTGCGCATCAAAGCTCGTCGCTTCGCGCCGCCCCGGAATGACGGGTTGAGGGTTTCGTGGCCCCAACAAATCCCGTATACGAACTGGCAAATTCCCCACTCCCGCCAGGAGACCTGCCTTGGACTCGATCGCCTACGTCAACGGCTCATTCGTCCCGCTCTCGGACGCCAAGATCTCGGTGCTTGATCGCGGCTTCCTGTTCGCCGACGGCATCTACGAGGTCTCGGCCGTGCTCGACGGCAAGCTGGTCGACAATGCTTCGCACCTGACGCGCCTGGAGCGCTCGGTCGGCGAGATCAAGCTGAAGTTGCCGGAGACGGTCGAGCGCATCACCGAGCTCCAGAAGGAGCTGATCGCGCGCAACAAGGTCGAGAACGGCCTCGTCTATTTGCAGGTCACGCGCGGCGCCGACAAGGGCCGCGACTTCGCCTTTCCCAAGGGCGACGTCAAGTCGAGCCTGGTGATGTTCACCTCCGAGAAGGACATCATCAACGCCGCCTCGGCCAAGACCGGCATCAACGTGATCACCGTGCCTGACATCCGCTGGGAGCGGCGCGACATCAAGAGCGTGGCACTGCTCGCGCAGGTTCTGGCGAAGCAGGCCGCGGCCGAAGCCGGCGCCGGCGAGGCCTGGATGCTGGAAGACGGCTACGTCACCGAGGGCGGCTCGTCCTCGGCGTTCATCCTGACCAAGGACGACGTCATCGTGACCCGCAAGAACTCCAACGCGATCCTGCCGGGCTGCACCCGCAAGGCCGTGGTGGCGCTCGCCGAAGAGCGGCAGCTCCGCGTCGAGGAACGTTCCTTCACGGTCGCCGAGGCGCTCGCCGCCAAGGAAGCCTTCGCCACCTCGGCGTCGCTGTTCGTCCAGCCGGTGGTTGCGATCGACGGCAAGAAGGTCGCCGACGGCAAGCCCGGCCCGATGGCCACGCGTCTGCGGGAGATCTATATCGAGTTCGCCAAGGCGACGGCGGTTTAGGCCGCAAACTCCGCTATCGTAGGGTGGGCAAAGCGAAGCGTGCCCACCACTCCTTCAGCGAAGGCGTCAGAAGACGTGGGCACGGCGCAAGTGCGCCTTTGCCCACCCTACGAGATTTGCGCGCAAGGCGGCGTTGCGGCCTACGCCACCGACGCCTTTACCTTCACCGGATGGACCGCGCGGAACGCGATCGCGATTCGGTTCCAGGCATTGATGGCCCCGATCAGCATCGTCAGGTTCACCGTCTCCGCATCGGAGAATTGCGCGCGGACCTGCTCGTAGACGTCGTCCGGCGCGTGGGTCTCGGAGATCAGCGTCACTGATTCCGTCCAGGCCAGCGCGGCACGCTCGCGATCGGTATAGAGCGGGGATTCCCGCCAGGCGTTGAGCAGATAGATGCGCTGTTCGGTCTCGCCGCGCTTGCGGGCGTCCTCGGTGTGCATGTTGATGCAGAAGGCGCAGCCGTTGATCTGCGACGCCCGGATCTTGACGAGCTCGATCAGCGATTTCTCGAGTCCCGTGGACTGGATCTGCTCCTCCAGCGCCATCAGCGCCTTCATCGTGTCGGGGGCGGCCTGGTAGAAGTTCATGCGGGGTTTCATGGTCGTTCTCCTTTGCTTGAGTTAGTCTCTTGGGTTGATCTCAGTGAGCTCCGCCAGCCGAGGTCTGGCCGGGTTTCTTCAGGAAGAATACGGCGATCAGGGCCACGATCAGCGCCATGCCGAGCAGATAGAAGGTGTCGCTGAAGGCGAAGATGTAAGCCTGCTTCTGCACGGTGTGGCCGATCGCGACATAGGCGCGATGCGCGGCGTCGGCGCGGTCGAGCACGCCGTGATTGATGAAGTACTGCGTGAGCTGCTCCAGCCGCGTCCGCGTCGCCTGCTCGAACACCGAGACCGACTGCATCAGCACGTTGGAGTGATATTGCTCGCGCTTGGTCAGCAAGGTCTGAAGCAGCGCGATGCCGACGGCGCCGCCGAGATTGCGCATCATGTTGAACAGGCCCGAGGCCGAGCCAGCATTCTCCGCTTCGATGCCGGCGGTCGCCACAGCCGACAACGGCGCCATCACGAGCGCTTGGCCGATCGCACGGACGACATTGGGCCACAACAGCTGGTCGGCAGCGTAATCGTTGGTCATATAAATGTTCAGGAAGTTCGAGGCCGCGAACAGGACGAAGCCGACGCCGATGATGATCCGCGCGTCGAACTTCTGCATCAGGCGCGGCACCAGCGGGATCAGCACGAGTTGCGGCAGTCCGGTCCAGGCCAGCACCATGCCGATCTGCTCGGCATTGTAGCCCTGGATGCGCGCCAGATATTGCGGGAGGATGAACACCGAACCGTAGAGCGCGACACCGAGCAGGAAGTTCGCGAGCATGCCGAAGCCGAAATTGCGGCGCACCAGCAGGCGCAAATTGAGCAGCGGCTTCTTCGCCGTGAGCTCGATGATCAGGAAGGCGGTCAGCGCAGCGGCCGCGATGACCGACAGCTTGACGATGAAAGGCGAGCCGAACCAGTCGTCCTTGTTGCCCTCTTCCAGCACGGTCTGAAGCGCCGACAGGCCGATCGCCATGGTGATGATGCCGGCCCAGTCGCCCTCGCGGAGCAGCGCAAGCTTCATGGGCTTGGCGTCGAGTGCGTACCAGAGCATGCCGACCATGATCGCGCCGGGCACGAGGTTGACGTAGAAGATGTACTGCCAGCCGAAATTCTCGGTGAGATAGCCGCCGATGGTCGGGCCGATCGCCGGTGCGAACGTCGCCGACAGCGCGAACAGCGCGAGGCCGACGGGCTGCTTCGCCCGAGGCAACAGCGTGATGATGAGCGTGAAGGCCATCGGGATCAGCACGCCGCCGGTGAAACCCTGCACCGCGCGCAGCACGATCATTTGCGGCAGGTCCTGCGCTAGCGCGCAGGCCGCGGACAGAACCAGGAACAGGACCGCATTGGTGAGCAGATAGATGCGGATCGAGAACACCTGCGCGAGCCAGCCGGAGAGCGGGATCACCACGATCTCGGCGATCAGATAAGAGGTCGAGATCCAGCCGCCATCGTCGATACCGGCGCCGATCGCGCCCTGAATGTCGGCGAGCGAAGCGTTGACGATCTGGATGTTCAGCACCGCCATGAAGGCGCCGAGAGTCGCGCCGATCACCGCGATCCAGGTCTTTGCGGAAACGGCCGGCGTCGCGGGCGCAGCAGGGGCGGGAATGCTGGCAGCGGAGGCGGCGTCGGCGGTCGGTTGGAGCGTGCTCATGGAAGCCTCGTCTCGGTCATGGAGACAGGATGCATTAGGCGGTTGGTTTCGATAATCGAGGAAGCGTGGGAAGGATCGTCCGGCAGGACTTGATAATCCTGCCGGTCTTCCTCGCCTCAGCCGCCGTTCGGGCGGGGTGTGTTGTCGGCGAGGCGCTTGGCCGTCTCGCGCTCGGCCAGCACAGTCGCCTTGGTGTCGATGGTCGGCACCGCCGACATGCCGGGCCTGAGCAGGCCGGTCAGGCTGTGGTCGTCGAGCACGATCTTCACCGGCACGCGTTGCACGATCTTGGTGAAATTTCCGGTGGCGTTATCGGGCGGCAGCAGCGCGAATTCAAGTCCGCTGGCCGGCGAAAGGCTGTCGACGTGACCGCGCAGCGTGCGGTTGCGAAAACTGTCGACCTGCAGCTCGACCGGCTGGCCCGCACGCACATGCGTGAGCTGCGTCTCCTTGAAGTTCGCGACGACATAGACCGCATCGAGCGGCACCACCGCCATCAATTGCGTGCCGGCCTGCACATACTGGCCGACGCGTAATGAGCGTGCACCGACCGTGCCGTCCATCGGTGCGGTGATCTCGGTGTAGGACAGGTTCAGCTCTGCCTGCTGTGCGACCGCGCGCGCCCGTTCGAGCTGCGCCGTGGCCTGGGCGCGCTGGGTGGTGAGCACATCGACCTTGCGCTGTGCGGCCACCAGGCCCGACTTGGCGTGCTGCAATTGGGCGTTGCTGGCGCGCAGCGCCGCATCGGTCTGTTGCGCACGCTGGATCGTGCCGGAGCCCGACTTCATCAGGTCGTCGTATCGGGCGCGTTCCTCCTGGGCGAATTTCAGATTGGCGTCGGCCGCGGCCACGTCGGCCGTGCTCTGCTCGATGATCGGCTGCTGCAGCTCGAGCTGGGCGTCGATGTTGCGCACCGAGGCTTCGCCGGCGGCGACGTCGGCGCGGGCCTGGTCGAGCGCGGCTTTGAAGTCGCGGTCGTCGATCTTGGCGAGGAGCTGGCCGGCCCGGACCTTCTCGTTGTCGCCAACCAGCACCTTCGCGATGTAGCCGGAAACCTTGGGGGCGACGATGGTGGAATCCGCCTTCACATAGGCGTCGTCGGTGGATTCGAGATAGCGGCCGGTGCTCAGGTAGTTATAGCCGAAGTCGCCGGCCGCGGCGATTCCGAGGGCCAGTGCCAAGCCGATGGCCGCCCGCTTGATCGCCTGCCGGGACGGGCGAAAGCTGATTTTCTGATTGGTTTCAGTGACATAAGAAGCGTTCGACATGGCATCCTCGGAATTCCAAACCGCCCCGGTCCGAACGGTGCGCCGTTGATGCCGGCAAGATGCGCTGTCTTCCCGCTTGTGATAATCCCGGAAGAAATGGAAGCATTATCCACCCATAGCGGATAATCCGGAGCCAGACCGATGGACCGCTTCACCAGTCTCACCGCCTTCGTCCGGGTGGTCGAAAATGGCGGATTTTCCGCCGCCGCCCGCCGGCTCAACATGTCCACGACCATGGTGAGCAACCACGTCCAGGCGCTGGAGGACCGGCTCGGGGTTCGGCTGCTGAACCGCACCACGCGAAAAGTCAGCCTCACCGAAATCGGCAAGGCCTATTACGACCGCTCGACGCAGATCCTCGCCGATCTCGAACAAGCCGATGACATCGCCGGCGCGCTGCAATTGACGCCGCGCGGCACGCTGCGCATTCACACCGCAACCCACATGGTGCCGTTCGTCGCGCCCGTGATGGCCGAATTCCTCGCGACCTATCCGGAGGTGAAGGTCGATCTGCGCATGGGCGAGACCAATGTCGACCTGATCGAGGAGGGCTTTGATCTCGCGCTGCGCATGGTCGCGCCGCCGGACTCCAGCCTGATCGTGCGGAGCCTGGCGACCTGGCGGCACGTGCTGTGCTGCTCGCACGGCTATATCGAGGCGCATGGGCGCGTGCAGACGCTCGAAGAGCTTGCCGGGCACAATTGCGTGCGCCACATCAACTATCCCTTCGACGAGTGGCGCTTCTTCGATCGTAAGGGCACGCCGGCGTCGGTGCGCGTCTCCGGCAACCTGATCACCAACAGCGGCGAAGCGCTCCGTGAGGCGGCGCTACAGGGCGCCGGCATCAGTCTTGCGGCCGGCTTTCTGGTGGGGGATGACCTTGATGCGGGCCGGCTGGTGCGCCTCCTGCCGGAGTACCGGCCGGTCGAGATGTCGATGAACGCGGTCTATCCGCATCGGCATCATCTGTCGGCGAAGGTCAGGACCTTCATCGACATGCTCGTCCAGCACAGCGCCGAGCAGCAGAAGCTGATCAATCCGTATGCGTGAGACGTCGTCGTTCCTCATCCTGAGGAGCGCGGAGCGCGCGTCTCGAAGGATGAAGGCCCTGCTGGTGGCCTCGCCCTTCGAGACGCTTGCTTCGCAAGCTCCTCAGGGTGAGGAGATAGAGTTGTATACGCCGCGAAATCAACAGTGCCGTAGGGTGGGCAAAGCGAAGCGTGCC
>NZ_JBVVPO010000044.1:23986-79245 GCF_055811795.1 Bradyrhizobium sp. MI1.7 | reverse complement strand
CCCCCCCCCCCGTCCCCCCGGGGGCGGCCCCCCCCTCCCCCCCCCCCCGGGGGGGGGGGGTGGGGCCGCCCCATCGCCCGCTCCGTGCGCGGGCGGGGGGGGGGGGGCCATCTCTCAACACGGGCGGTGTTGGACGTGGAGGGACCGTCACCCCACCCCGGTCCGCATTCCGCTTCGCTTCATGCGCACCGACCCTCCCCCTCCAGGGGAGGGTGAAGGAGGCGACGGACCCCATGCGTAGCACGCTTGGCGGCTCGATTGAACTTGGCCGCGCGAGCGGCTAAGGCATCGGGCCAAGTTCGGAGGGAACACATGACGACGCCCACGGCAGTGGCGCTGGAAGACGCCAAAGTCGCGTTCCGGCTGGGGGACGACCGGGTCTATACGGCGGTGGAGAAGGCCCATCTTTCGGTCGCGCAGGGCGAGTTCGTCGCCATCGTCGGGCCGACCGGCTGCGGGAAATCGACCCTGCTCAACGTCGCGGCCGGCCTGCTCAAGCCCGCCGCCGGCAGCATCAAGATTTTCGACCGGCCGCTTGCGGGGCTGAACCGGGACGCCGGCTACCTGTTCCAGGCCGATGCGCTGTTCCCCTGGAAGACCGCGCTCGACAATGTTGCGATCGGGCTCGAGATCGCGGGCACGCCCCGCGCCGAGGCGCTGCAACGCGCGCAAAAATGGCTGACTTCCGTCGGCCTCGGCGCCTTCGCCAACCGTTATCCGCACATGCTCTCGGGCGGCCAGCGCAAGCGCGTGGCGCTGGCACAGGTGCTGATCCGCGACCCAAAGATACTCCTGATGGACGAGCCGTTCGGGCCGCTCGATGCGCAGACCCGCCAGGTGATGGGCAATCTGCTGCTCGACCTCTGGAATGCCGACCGCAAGGCCGTGCTGTTCGTGACCCATGATCTCGAAGAGGCGATCGCGCTCGCCGACCGCGTCGTGATCATGTCGGCGGGGCCGTCCTCGCGCATCATCGGCGACTGGCGCGTGAGCTTGCCGCGCCCGCGCGATATTTTCGAGGTGCGGCTGGACAAGGAGTTCCATGCGCTCCACCGCGAGATCTGGAGCGTGCTCAAGGACGAGGTGATGAAGGGCTACGCGCAATCGACCCAAGCGGCGGAGGCGATCTGATGTCGCGCGTGACGCTGCTTGCGCTGCAAGTCCTGGTCGCCGTTGTCTGCCTTGCACTGTGGCAGCTCTTTGCGACCGTGCCGGTGTTCGGAAAAATCCTGTTGCCACCGTTCTTCTTCTCCAACCCGGTCGACGTGTTCAGCCAGATCGTCAAATGGTTCTCGTCCGGCGTGATCTGGAAGCATCTCGGCATCACGTTGACGGAATCGATTCTGGCGTTCGTGATCGGATCGCTCGGCGGCGTGCTGGTCGGCTTCTGGTTCGCGCGCCAGCCGCTGGTTGCCGCGGTGTTCGATCCTTACGTCAAGATGGTCAACGCGCTGCCCCGCGTCGTGCTTGCGCCGATCTTCGCGCTGTGGCTGGGCCTCGGCATCTGGTCCAAGGTCGCGCTCGGCGTGACTCTGGTGTTCTTCATCGTGTTCTTCAACGTCTATCAGGGCGTCAAGGAGGTCAGCCGCACCGTGCTCGACAATGGCCGCATGCTCGGCATGAGCGAGCGGCAGCTGATGCAGCATGTCTATTGGCCGTCGGCGCTGTCGTGGATGTTCTCCTCGCTGCACACCTCGGTCGGCTTCGCCGTGGTCGGCGCAGTCGTCGGCGAATATCTGGGATCGGCGGCGGGGCTCGGCTATCTGATCCAGCAGGCCGAAGGCATCTTCGACGTCGCCGGTGTGTTCGCCGGCATGTTCGTGTTGTCGGCCTTCGTCATCCTGATCGACTTCGGGGTGACGCTGGTTGAGCGCAGGCTGCTGGTCTGGCGCCCGACCGTGGACGGGCGGGGGTAGTCCGCCTCGTTTGGCTGCTGACGTTTATGTGATTGACCGCCCGGAATAGAACGCCCGGCCATACGTCATACCCCCATGCAACCACCTGCATGGGAGTTCAGGATGCCCCCCTCACAGTTCCGCCGCGCCGTAGCGGTGTTCGCAGGCAGATGCCGATGGCCCAGGCCCGGCCTCGGTACGGCGTTCCTTGCCGCGCCAATTCTGGTCGCGTCCGCACTCCCGCTGCTCGTGTTCGCGCATGAATCCCATCCGGCCGCCCCGCCGGCCGCGGTGAGCACGGAGGAGCGTGCGTTTTTGGAAGAAAACGAAGCGGCGATGACCAAGATGATGAACGACATGGCGGCCAAGCCGACCGGCGACATCGATCGCGACTTCGTCGCAATGATGAGTCCGCATCATCAGGGCGCGATCGAGATGGCGGTCATCGAATTGCGCTATGGCAAGAACGAGCAGCTGCGGCGCATCGCCCAGGAAATCATCGTCGACCAGATGCAGGAGATCGCGGCCATGAAGCTCGCGATCGGCGAGCCGGCGACAGACACCACGCCCGCCCCGACCCAACCGCCCTCCGCTCCCAACACAACCGTCCATCATCATCCGGGCATGCAGATGGATATGTCCACGGGAATGAAGAAGTAGGAGTCGCAGATGACCACGTCACGAAGCACCATGATGAAGAGCATTTTCCTGGCGGCCACGATGCTTGCGACGGGTTCGGTCGCGAGGGCGGGGCAGGCGCCGGGCGCGCTGTCCGGCCCCGATATTCCGATCAGCCACCACGACCGTGTGTACGCCGCAGAGCAGTTCTCGAATACGGTCTCGGTCACCGATCCCGTCGATAACAAGCTGCTTGGCGTGATCCGGCTGGGCGACCCGCAGCCAGGCAATTTCAGCCCGCTCTACAAGGGGCAGGTGCTCGTGCACGGTATGGGCTTTTCGCCCGATCACAAGACGCTCGCCGTGGTGTCGATCGGTTCCAATTCGGTGAGCTTCATCGACACCGCGACCAACGCGGTCAAGCATATCACTTACGTCGGACGATCGCCGCACGAGGCGTTCTTCACGCCGGACGGCAAGGAAGTGTGGGTCACCGTTCGCGGCGAGAACTACGTCTCCGTCATCGATCCGATCAGCTTCAAGGAGAAGACTCGCATCACGACCCCGAACGGGCCGGGCATGCAGATTTTCTCACCCGACGGCAAATACGGCTACATCTGCTCGTCGTTCAATCCCGAGACCGACGTCGTCTCGGTGGCCGAGCACAAGATCATCGCCACGGTGAAGCAGGAGAGCCCATTCTGCCCGAACATCGCGGCGACGCCGGATGGAAACCAGGTGTGGTTCACGCTGAAGGACGTCGGCCGGACACAGGTGTTCAACGCCAGGCCACCGTTCAACGCGATCAAGACGATCGATACCGGGCCGATCACCAACCACGTCAATTTCGCGCACACCGCCAAGGGCACGTTCGCCTACGTCACCATCGGTGGCCTGAACGAAGTAAAAGTGTTCCGCACCGACGATTTCTCGCAGGTCGCGACGATCCCGGTCGGCAATCTGCCGCACGGCGTCTGGCCGTCCGGCGATGGCACGCGCATCTATGTGGGGCTGGAGAACGCGGACGCACTCGCGGCCATCGACACGGCGACCAATAAGGTGGTCGGGAACGTTCCGATCGGCCAGGCGCCGCAGGCAATCGCGTATGTTCCAAATGCTGCGCCTAACCCTGATGACCGCCAGAATTTGCAGGCCCTCGGCGTTGCCGGCCAAGTCGCTCATCTCACGCTTGCGTCGAAGGACGGTGCGAAGGACGGCACGGCGCCGACCAGCGTGTCGCTGTTCGATCAGGGCCTGATTCAGATCTTGCAGGCTTCGGTGACGGGACTTCAGCCCAAGCAGAAATATGTGCTTGCCCTGGCGGAGCATGGCGACGGCAGTGGCCCGTTGCAGCCGTTGGCGGCGTTCATGACCAATCCGGCTGGATCTGCCATCGTCAATGTGGCCGGTCCGATCCGGCAGATCGTCGACCAGTCCGCCGCTGAAGCAAGGCGGTACCTGGTGATTGCGGCCGGTGACGCGGCCATGCCTGGTGAGGCGGTCCAGATCGAGGCGCGATGACGCGCCGTCCGACGTCGGCAAAGGGCAGGTGGAGCGGCTCGTGAAGGACATGCTGGTTCAGGTCGAGCCGCTTATCCCCGCGCTCCGCCGCTACGCGCGCGCGCTTTTGCGCGATCGCGTGGCTGCCGATGATCTGGTTCAGGATTGCCTGGAGCGTGCCGTCAGCCATTGGCATCAGCGGCGCGACGGCAGCGTGCGCGCCTGGCTGTTCAGCATCCTCCACAATCTGGCGGTCACGCAATTCCGTCAGGCGACGGCGCGGGGCAGGCATATGCCGATCGACGATGCAGGCGAGCGTGAGCTTGTCAGTGCCGCCGCGCAGGAGCACAGGCTGATCTATCAGGATGTCCTGAAAAAGCTTGCGAGACTGCCGGAAGAGCAGCGTGCCGTGTTGTTGCTTGTTGCGGTTGAGGATCTATCCTACGCGGACGCCGCGGGAGTGCTGAAGATCCCGGTCGGGACCGTGATGTCACGCCTGTCGCGCGCGCGGGAGAGGCTATTGCAGGAGATGGAGGGCGTGGCTCCAGGGAACGTCGTGGCATTGCGGGGCGTGAAATGAACCGCCGGCCGATCACCGAGGATGATCTCCACGCCTATGTCGACCAGGCGCTCGAGCCTGAGCGGCGCGCGGAGGTCGCATCCTATCTGGACGATCATCAGGATGTCGCCACGCGCGTTGCGGCCTTCGCCACCCAGCGCGAGCAGCTGCGCGGGGCATTTGCGTCGATCGCCGACGAGCCGTTGCCGGCCGAGCTGAATCTGTCGCACATCATCGAAAGCCGGAGGCGGTCTCCCATGCGGGCGTGGTGGGCGATCGCTGCGATGTTGCTTCTCGGCATCGGCGGTCTCGGCGGATGGACCATGCGCGGCGTCTTGCAGGAGGGCTCGAACGGACTGTCTGCGCTGGCACAGGAGGCGGCCTATTCGTATGGCGTTTACGCACCGGACCGCGTGCGGCCGGTCGAGATAAGGGCGTCCGACAGTGCCGAGCTCACGCGATGGGTATCGAATCGGCTGAAACAGCCGGTCAAGGTGCCGGACCTCTCCGGCTCAGGTTATCGGTTGATGGGCGGTCGCCTGGTTGCGACGTCGCACGGCCCGGCCGCGATGTTCATGTACGATGACGATCGCGGCGACCGGCTTGTCGTGCTGACGCGTCCGATGAGCAACCGCAACCTGGATACGCCGATGATGCCGCAATCGACCGGCGATGTCGCGGGCTTCGTGTGGGCAGATGGCGGCATGGGTTACACGCTCGTCGGCCAGCTTCCGGGAGACACCCTCAAGCCGATCGCGAACGAGATCCGGAAGCAGACGCGCCCGATCTAGCCTCGAAACCGACGAAATGGGCCCGCACGGCAGTGCGAGCCCGAACGTTCAACCGGCCCGAGTTGCGGGGAGCCTAATCCAGCAGCTTGGTGTCATCGGGCGCCTGCGGAGGCGTCTTGATCGCGATGGCCTTGACTTGACCGCTGATCGGCTTGGTGCCGCCATGCGGCGTTCCCTTGGGGATGATGACGAGGTCGCCGGGTTTCACCGTCACCTCCTTGTCGCCGAGCCAGATCGTCCCGGTCCCGTCCAGGATGTACTGGATCTCGTTGGTGTTGGGATGCATGTGCTTGGGCACATTGCCGACCTGGATCGAGATGGTGGCGCCGTCGGCGCTGGCAAACATCTTGGAACGGTAGCCGACATTGTTGGCGGGCCCGAGCGCGTCGCCTTCCATCTCGCCGGTATGGATGATCTGCGCGGTGACGTTCTCCGCGGCCAGCGCCGGCCGGAGCAGTTGGTTTGCGCCGCATCCGGCGGCAAAGGCGGCGGCGATCGACAGCCCGATTGCAAGGCGATTCATGGATGATCCTCCCCATCAAGAATTGTTCTTGTCTGAGCATGTTATTGCGCCGAAAGGCCAATGGCCAGTGCCACTTAAGCGGTGCTTCTCAAGCCAGTCCCGCTGCTCTATGGTGCCGCCGGCCGAACGGAGGAAACCAATGAAGAACACGATTGCCAGGCTCGCCGGCGCGCTGCTCGCGCTCACGCTCACCACCGGTCTTGCCGCGGCGCAAAGCAAGGTCACCATCGCGATCGGCGGCGGCGCCTGCCTGTGCTATCTGCCGACGGTGCTGGCAAAGCAGCTCGGCGAATACGAGAAGGCGGGCCTCAATGTCGAGCTCGTGGACCTCAAGGGCGGCTCGGACGCGCTGAAGGCCGTGCTCGGCGGCAGCGCCGACGTGGTCTCCGGCTATTTCGACCATTGCGTCAACCTCGCCGCCAAGAAGCAGGAGCTTCAAGCCTTCGTGGTCTATGACCGTTATCCCGGCCTCGTGCTGGTGGTCTCGCCGTCGCACACGAACGAAATCAAGTCGATCAAGGATCTCGCCGGCAAGAAGGTCGGCGTCAGCGCGCCCGGCTCCTCGACCGACTTCTTCCTCAAATATTTGCTCAAGAAGAACGGGCTCGATCCCGCCGGCACCGCCGTGATCGGCGTCGGCCTCGGCGCCACCGCCGTGGCCGCGATGGAGCAGGGGCAGATTGACGCCGCCGTGATGCTCGATCCCTCCGTCACCGTGCTCCAAGGCAGCCACAAGGATCTGCTCATCCTCAGCGACACCCGGACCCAGAAGGACACGCTCGAGACGTTCGGCGGCGAATATCCGGGCGGCGCGCTGTACTCGACCGTGGCCTGGATCAACGGCCACGAGAAGGAAACGCAGGCGCTCACCAACGCAATGCTGGCCACGATCGGCTGGATCCATTCGCATTCGCCGGAGGAGATCATGGCGAAGATGCCGGACGAGATGGTCGGCAAGAACAAGGAGCTTTATCTCGCCGCGCTGAAGAACACGATCCCGATGTTCTCCGAAACCGGCAAGATGGACCCGAAGGGCGCGGACGCGGTGCTCGCGGTGTTCAGCGTCGGCTCGCCCGAGGTGGCCGCCGCCAAGATCGACGTCAGCAAGACCTTTACCAACAAGTATGTCGATCAGGCCAAGAAGACCACGGGGAATGCCAAATAACTGACGCGAAGGCATTGTAATCAGCTGTCATGACGTCATTGGTCATTCATCGCGTCACGACGCTTGATCTTGCCGTGCGGCCAATCGCCTGGCCGTTCGCGGAGGAACGCCGCGCCGAGATCGCGGCGCATTTCGCCGAGAAGCAGCGCGAGCGGCCGAAGATGTGGAACGGCCGCGTCCTGCTCGGGCGCGATGCCGTGTTCACGGACGGCCATCTCGCCGCGACCTATTTCGAGACGGATTTCGCGAGCTTCCTTGCCTGGCGCGACTGGGGCTTTCCCGACAGGGCCGTGTTCAACGGTTTTGGCATGGGCGCGCTGCGCGCCTCCGACGGCGCCTTCATCATGGGCGAGATGGCGCAGCACACCGCCAATGCGGGCCGCATCTATTTCCCCTCGGGCACGCCCGATCTGGACGACGTCAGTGACGGCGCGCTCGACATTCCCGGCAGTGTCATCCGCGAACTCGGGGAAGAGACCGGCTTGACCGCGGCCGACTACCGGACCCAGCCGGACTGGCACTGTGTCGTCACTGGTCCGTCGATTGCAATGATTCAAATCATCAACCTGGACATGCCGGGTGACGTGGCCCGGGCCCGGATCGAGGCCAACCTCGCCCGCGAAGCCGAACCGGAGTTGTCGGCCATTCATCTCGTGCGCGGGATGAGTGATCTCACGCCGACCATGCCGCGATTTGTCACGGCCTTTATCGAGCAGCAGTTCGCGTCGCGCTGAAGCGCGAGGCTTGACATCGCTGCCCCCAGCCCATGTGATGGGCCAAAAAGCAAAAGCAAGAAGACTGCAATGCACAATCGTCCAGGGAGGTTTTAATGCGCCTGCGCATGGCTGCCCGCTTGGTACGTGGGCTGTTGGTCGCGATATCAGCGACGGGCTTGATGGCTTCGGCCCAGGCTCAAGAGAAGAAGATCAAGATCGGCGTTGTTTTCGACCTGACCGGGCCTCTCGCGGGCGGTGGATCTGAGCTCGGCTATATCGGCGCAAAAATTATTCTCGACCATTTCGCCAAGACCGGCGTCGAGGGCTACATGATCGAGGCGGTCTACGCCGACGCGCAGAGCAAGCCCGACATCGCCATCAACGAATCCGTCCGCCTGCTCGAGCAGGAGAAGGTGGACATGGTGCTCGGCTTCTTCTCCTCGGCGCAATGCGTGCCGGTCGCCGCCCGCGTCGAGCAGCTCAAGAAGTTCATGTGGATGACGACCTGCATCTCGTCGGCCGTGTTCAACGACAAGGGCTACAAATACGTGTTCCGCCCGCAGGCGAGCGGCGACCAGTTCGGCATGATGACGATGGATTTCATCGCGCAGAATGCCAAGGCGAAGTTCGACAAGGAGCCGAAGGACCTGCGCGTCGCCATCATCCACGAGGATGGCGCCTATGGCGTCGACGTCTCCAGGGGCAATGAGGCAGGCGCGAAGAAGGCGGGCTTCAACGTCGTGATGAAGGAAGGCTATTCGGCGACGGCGCCCGATCTCTCCGCGCTGGTGACCAAGCTGAAGCGTGCCAAGCCCGATGTCATCTTCCACACCGGCTACAACCCTGACATCACGCTGTTGCTGCGCCAGGCCCGCGAGCAGGGGCTGAAGTTCGGCGCGCTGATGGGCCATGGCGCCGGCTACGGCGTCTACGAGAAGCTGAAAGAGGGGATGGGGGTCGACGCTACCTACATCTTCAACACCGACCCGATCTCGATCTGGCTCGCCAACCAGAAGACCATGGATCCCAAGCTCCCGCCCGTCATCAAGATGGTCGGCGAGGAGTTCGACAAGATCAGGCCCGGCGTTGCCATCCGCTCGGCGCATGTCGGCATCGGCGCGTCCAACACTTACGTGTTCATGAGTGATGTGCTGCCGCGCGCGATCAAAAAGTATGGCGGCGTCGATCCCGACGCGCTGCGCAAGGCCGCGCTCGACACCGACATCCCCGAAGGCGGCACGATGCTCGGCTTCGGCGTCAAGTTCTACGGCGAGGGCACGCCGATGGCCGGGCAGAACGAGCGCTCATTCCCGGTCGTGATCCAGTACATCGACGACAAATCCTCTGTGGTGTGGCCCAAGAGTCAGGCGCAGCGCGAGGCCGTGCTGCCGCTGCCGAAGGGCACCACCTACAGCAACCAGTAGCGGCGGAGCAGGGCGGTGCTGGAAGTCAGCGGGCTGGTGAAGCGGTTTGGTGGCTTCACCGCCGTCAACAACGTGTCGTTTCGGGTCGATCAGGGCGAGATCCTCGGCCTGATCGGCCCCAACGGCTCGGGCAAGAGCACGATCTTCAACATGCTCTCCGGCACGCTGGCGCCGACAACCGGCTCGATCCTGTTCGGCGGCGCCGAGATCGCAGGCCTTGCGCCGCACCGGATCATCAACAGCGGCATCGGCCGCACCTTCCAGATTCCGCGGCCGTTCCGGCGCCTGACAATCTTCGAGAATGTCGCACTGGCCGGCTTCTACGGCCAGGGCCGCCACAGCCGTGCCAGGGCGGAGGAGGCGGCCGAGCGGTCACTTGCGATGGTGGGCTTGCCGACCGATCGCCATGCCAGCGTCGATGGCCTGGGCGCAGCCGGCCTGAAGAAGCTCGAATTGGCGAAGGCGCTCGCCACCGCGCCAAAACTGCTGCTTGCCGACGAGAGCCTCGGCGGTCTCGACGAGACCGAGATGGACCAGGCGGCGGACATGCTGCGCAACATCCGCGACGAGCTCGGCATCACGATCATCTGGGTCGAGCACATCATGGGCGTGCTGATGCGCGTCGTCGACCGCGTCATGGTGCTCGATCACGGCGAGAAGATCTCGGAAGGCTTGCCGAGCGCGGTTGCCGGCGACCCGCGCGTCATCGAGGTCTATCTCGGCACCGATGCCGAGACCACGCAGGCCGCGGCGGCGGAAGCGCGCCGCCGCTCGGGAGGCTAGACGATGCTGGAGCTTCGTTCGGTCAGCGCGGGTTACGGCACGTTCCAGGCGCTGTTCGACGTCAATCTTGACGTGAAAGCGGGCGAGGCCGTCGGCGTCATCGGTCCGAACGGCGCCGGCAAGACCACCCTGATGCGCGTCATCTCCGGCCTGATCCGTCCCACGCGCGGGTCGATCAGGATGGAGGGCGTCGATGTCGTGGCGACGCCGCCGCACAAGATCGTCAGCCTCGGGATCGCCCATGTGCCGGAGAACCGGCGGCTGTTTCCGCAGCTCACGGTCGACGACAATCTCAAGATGGGCGCCTTCATGAAGGAAGCGCGCGGCCACTATGCCGAGCGGCTGGATGTCGTGTTCGACCTGTTTCCGCGCCTGAAGGAACGCCGCCACCAGATGGCCGGCACCATGTCCGGCGGCGAGCAGCAGATGTGCGCGATCGGCCGCGCGCTGATGTCGAATCCAAAACTCCTGCTGCTCGACGAGCCGTCGGCGGGGCTGGCGCCAGTCGTGGTGCAGCAGGTGTTCGAGCTGGTGAAGCGGATCCGCGCCCGTGGCCTGACGGTGCTGATCGTCGAGCAAAACGTGCAGCAGGTGCTGAAAGTGGTTGATCGCGCCTATCTGATCGAGGCGGGCACGATCCGGGCGTCCGGCACCTCGGCCGAGATGCTGGCGAGCGACACGGTCAAGGAAGCGTATCTCGGGGTATGAGGTTCATGCAGGCATGCAAGCTTTTTTGGGCATTTTCGACATCTATCTGCTGGAGGCCGTGATCAACGGCATCCTGCTCGGCGGCGTGCTGGCACTGCTCGCGCTCGGGCTCAATTTGATCTTTGGCGTCATCGACGTGACCTGGATCTGCTACGCAGAGCTGGTGATGATCGGCATGTACGCCATGTATTTCATCGTGCAGTATTACGGCCTCAGCTACTTCATCGCAGCGCCGTTCACCATTTTGCTCGTCGCGATCCTCGGCGCCGCGCTGCACTACCTCGTGATCGCGCCGCTGCTCACCGCGCCGCCGATCAACCAGCTGCTTGCGACAGGCGGGGTGCTGTTCGTGCTCCAGAGCTTTGCCACCGTCGCCTTCGGCATCGACTTCCGCAATCTCGGCATCCGCCTGCCGGTGCTCGCCTTCGGCGACATGAATTTCAGCTACGCGCGGCTGCTATCCTTTCTGGCCGCGCTGGTCGGCATGGTCGCAGTGTACCTGTTCATGACCCGCACCTTCACCGGCACCGCGATCCGCGCCATCTCCCAGGATCGGCAGATCATGGCGCTGATGGGCGTCGACACGAAGAGAATGTATCTCATCACCTCCGCGCTCGGCGGCGCGCTGGCTGGGCTCGCCGCTTGCCTGCTGGTGCTGCAATATGACGTGCATCCCTTCGTCGGCCTCTCCTTCGGACCGATCACCTTCCTGATCTGCGTGCTCGGGGGGCTCGGCAATTTCATCGGCGGCTTCATCGCCGCCTTTGTGTTCGCCGAGATCATCTCGCTCGGCGGCCTGTTCTCCGACCTCGAATGGGGCTACGTGCTCGCCTTCGCCTTCTTCATCGTCATGATGTTCATCCGGCCCGCGGGCCTGCTTGCGAGGCGCCGATGATGGGGCAGGGCCGGCTTGTGGCGTGGGCAATCGGGCTTGCAGCATTGATCGCGCTGCCCTTCCTCTATCGCGACCCCTATCATCTGCACATTCTGGTGCTGATCCTGATCTGGTCGTTCGCCTACACGTCCTGGTCGATGATGGGACGGTTCGGTCTGGTCTCGCTCGGCCATGGCGGCTTCATGGGGATCGGCGCCTATGTCACCGCGCTGCTCTGGAATCATCTGGGCTGGTCGCCCTGGATCGGCATCCCCATCAGCATGGTTGCGGCGGGTGCGCTGGCGCTAATCGTCGGCTATCCCTGCTTCCGCTTCCGTATCACCGGACATTATTTCGTGCTGGTGACGCTGGCGCTGTCAGGCATCGTGCTTCAGGTCATTACCGCGACGCGCGACTATACCGGCGGCTCGCTCGGCTATACGCCGAATCGCGCCTCCGGCAACAAGCTGCTGGCGCTGCAATTCGACGACAAGACGACCTGGTATCTGATCGCGCTCGGGGTCTGGCTTTTCGGCATCGTGGTCTGGCACTGGGTCGACCGCAGCATGGCCCGCTACGCGCTCGAGGCGATCTCGGAGGACGAGGATGCCGCGGCCGCCGCCGGCGTCGATGTCACCGCGGAGAAGCTGAAGATCACGCTGCTCAGTGCGGTGATGACGGCGCTCGCCGGCGCAATGTACTGCCAGTACCAGATGTTCATCACCCCCGACACCGTCAGCGGCATCGCGGTGTCTCTCCAGATGGTGTTCGCGGCCATCGTCGGCGGCCTGTTCGTCTCGCTCGGCCCGACCTTTGGCGCTGTCATCACCATTCTGCTGGCGGAAACCCTGCGTATCGGCTTCGGCACCAAGGCGGTCGGCTGGGACAACCTCGTCTATGGCGTGCTGCTGGTCCTTTTCATCATATTCCTTCCCAAGGGCATCCTTGGTAGCCTGCTCGACCGATTGAAGCCGCAACGCAAGGTGCCCCGCGCTCATGAGCAAGAAGCCGTCCAAATCGCTCGCCCAGGAACTTGACAGCTACATCACGCCGTTCCGTTACGACGGATCGGGCAAGTTTCACCTCAAGGATTACAAGACCAACGAGAAGGGCGATCTCGACAAGGAGAAGGCGCAGGAGATTCTCGACGCCAACAAGAAGCGGATGATCGAGTTTCAGGAGAAGCTCTACGCCCAGGACCGCTGGTCGGTGCTGATCGTGCTCCAGGCCATGGACGCCGCCGGCAAGGATTCTGCGATCAAGGCGATCTTCGAGGGCATCAATCCGCAGGGCTGCGAGGTCCATGCTTTCAAGGCGCCGAGCACCAAGGAGCTCGATCACGATTTCCTCTGGCGCCACGCGATCGCGCTGCCCGAGCGCGGCCATATCGGCATCTTCAACCGCTCCCATTACGAGGAGTGCCTGGTCACGCGGGTGCACCCGGAGATTCTTGCCAGGCAGAAGCTGCCGCAAGGGCTCGTCACCAAGAACATCTGGAAGGAGCGGTTCGAGGACATCTCCGCTTTCGAGCGCCATCTCAGCCGCAACGGCACGGTGGTTCTGAAATTCTTCCTCAATCTATCCAAGGAGGAGCAGCGCGAGCGCTTCCTTGAGCGGCTCGAGGAACCGGCCAAGCAGTGGAAGTTCTCGATGGACGACATCAAGGAGCGCGCGCTGTGGCCGCGCTACCAGGCGGTCTATCAGGACATCGTCCGGCATACGGCAACGTCGCACGCGCCCTGGTATGTCGTGCCGGCCGACCACAAATGGTTCGCGCGCGTCGTGATCGGCTCGGCGATCGTCGCGGCGCTCGAAAAGCTCGACCTGCGCTTCCCCCGCGCCGACAAGGCCTCGCTTGGCGAATTCGACGAGGTGCGCAAGGCGCTGGAGCGCGAGGGGAAGGGAGGCCGGAAGCCCGCAAAGTGACCGCCCGTGAGACCAGCAACCAGAAGAACGTCAACTTCGCGCTCCAGGGCGGCGGCGCGCACGGCGCCTTCGTCTGGGGCGTGCTGGACCACGTGCTCGAGGACGGCAGGCTCGCCATCGAGGCGATCAGCGCTACAAGCGCGGGCGCGATGAATGCGGTGGTGCTGGCCTCAGGCATGGCCATCGGTGGAGCCGAGGCGGCGCGGCAGAACCTGCATGCGTTCTGGTACGAGGTCTCGCGGATGGATCAGGTCTATGACCTGTTCTCGCCACTCAACCAGTTGATCCAGGCCCTCAAGCTGCCGCCGGAATATCACCCTGTCCATGCTTTCATCCACACGCTGACGCACACGGTGCCGCCGAACCTGCTCAACCCCCTCCACTTCAATCCGCTCCGGTCGTTGCTGCTACGCGTGGTCGATTTCGATCGGCTCAATTCATCGCCGGACGCACCGCAGCTCTTTCTCAACGCAACGAATGTCCGTACCGGCAAGATCAAGGTGTTCCAGACGCCGCTGCTCAGCGCGGAGACCGTGCTCGCCTCGGCCTGTTTGCCGCCATATTTCCAGGCGGTCGAGATCGACGGCGAGCATTATTGGGATGGCGGCTATCTCGGAAATCCCGCGATCTTTCCGCTGATCTATCGAAAAGGTAGCCAAGACGTCATCATCGTGCAGGTGACCGCGATCCGGCGTGACGAACTGCCGGCGAGCGCCGCCGACGTTCTCCATCGCATCAACGAGATCAGCTTCAATTCGTCACTGATGCGTGAGATGCGCGCGATTGCCTTCGCGACCCGGCTGATCGACAATGGCGAGCTCGATCGCAACACGCACAGCCGTATGTTCATGCACTGGATTGGAAACGACCAATTGATGTCGCAGCTCGGAACGGCCACGCAGTTCCATCCCGAATGGAGTCTGTTGTGCCGTCTGCGTGACGAGGGGCGCGAGGCCGCGCGAAGCTGGCTGACGCAAAACTTCGACTTGATCGGCAGCTCGTCGACGGTTGATTTGACTGAAATGTTTCTCTGATTTCGAGGTTGTCGTGTACAAGCCTGCTGTCGTCGTTTCCCTGTTCGCCGCGCTCTCGATCGCCGGTTCCGCGCGCGCCCAGACCTATGGGGGCGATGCGCCGGTCTGCCTGCACGTCTTCGGCGAGTTGGAGGGCGAGCGGATGGACTGCATTTTCTCCTCGTTCGCCCAGTGTCAGGCAAGCGCGCAGGGGCGTCCGGCGACATGTCTGACGAATCCGTATTTCGCGCAGGCGCCGTCGGCGAGGACAGGGCGGCGCGTTCGCTAGCGGCGATCCCTAGGGTGGGCAAAGCAAAGCGTGCCCACCAATCTTCATCCGGCGAGAGGTGGTGAGCACGGCGCAAGAGCGCCTTTGCCCACCCTACGATCTCAGCGCGAGCGAAGCTCGTCGCGTCTGAGCAAGCCGACCCTCAATACCCGCGGCCCCACCAGTAGCAGAAACGCTCGATATTGGCGGGAAGGGCGGTCTCGTAATTCGCCCAGCTCTCGTATTTCGGCAGCTTCACTTCCTTCATCGCGGTGTCGAAGCATTTGCCGGCATCGGCGGCCTTCTTCACCTCCGCGGACAGATCTTCCATGTACGCGATGTCGTCCTCGACGTCCTTCTTGGTGCCAAAGCGCCCTCCGGCATAGGGATGGCCGGGGATCATCCGCTCCCAGTCGAGCGAGGCCAGCTTCTTCAGCGAGGCGATATACTCGACCGGCGAGGCGTTGTCGGGAATGTTGCGGAACTGCACGGACTCGATCGGCGCGAAGTCGACGACGAAGACGATCTTCTCCTTCGGCAGCCGCATCACCAGCGAATTGTCGGAGTGGTTGCGGCCGACATAGTTCAGCTCCAGCGTGGTGCCGCCGAGCGTGATGCTCTTCTTGTCGTCGATCACCTGGTCCGGCATCACGACATCGGCGAGCAGCGAATTCTGCTTCTTCAGCTCGAGCAGGCGCTCCTTGGTCCGCCGGTGCGCAATGAAGGTGGCACCGAGATCCTTGAAGGGCTGGCCGCCGGCGATGTGGTCGTAATGGTGGTGGCTGTAGATGACGTATTTGATCGGCTTGTCGGTGACGGCCTTGATGGCGTCGATATAGGGCTTTGCCGGACGCAAATACGAGATCGGGTCGGTCGCGATCACGCCCTGCGGCGTCACGATGAACATCGACTGATGACCGCCATAGCGGAAGACGTAGACGTTCTCGGTGCCGTCGACCTTCTTGGTCGAGGTCTGCGGCGGGGTCTGCGCGAAGGCTGATCCAGTCAGGAGGGCCGCGACAGCGGCGATGCAAAGTAATGCTTTCATGTCTTGCTTTCTGGAAATGGATGGAATGCGGAAGGCGAATGGACTCTCTGACACAAACGCGGCGGGAGGGAATTTATTCCCTGATCCACTGTGATCAATCTGTCGAGGTGGGAGGGAACACGTCCTCAAATGTGATACCGGCACCATTGATCCTGCTTGACAGTTTTATGTCACGGGAGGAGCATCGTGCTGGTCGCGAATACGCGACGCGTAACGTCCACCTCATGAGCAAGGGGAGGTCTATGACTCCACCTCCGCAGATCCAGCCGCGTTAAGTGCGATGGAGCTCGTTCGGACTATCGCATAGCGGCAGAAACCGCGAACGGCACGCCGGGTCAAGGTTTAGCGGGCTGCATCAGTGAGGCAAAGCCCCTACCTTCCCGGCGCTGTATTTTGCATCACACCGATCATGTCGGATGGCCGTGATGCGGCCGCCGCGATAGGCGCTTTGACATCCTGCTCTCCTCCTCCTCCTCGCCGTCATTCCGGGCCGACTCCCGGAATGACGGACGAGCTTTGCTGTGCGCATCGCACTCGGTTGATGTTCGGCCGCACGGGGCCGACGGTTCCCGTTCCTGCACCGCGGCAAATGCCAAGAGAATGTCGCCGCGTTGGCCAACTTCCGACACAGCGCCGGGGCGAATAGCGTCGATACGACATGACGCAGTGCTTCGGCGGCGACAGTCCCGACTCCGCCGGCGCATGCGCTTTTCCAGGGAATCCTCGTGTCGCACAAGCTTGCCCCGGCGTTCCTCGCCGCTCTCTTCATCGCGATCTCATCTCTTTCCACCGTTCGCGCCGAGCCGCCGGCCGCCAATAGGGCCGCCGCACTGTCGCCGGAGGAAGCCAAGCGGGCGCTGGAGACGCTCCAGGACGACAAAAAACGTGCGAAGATGATCGATACGCTGCGCGTGATCGCGAATGTGCCCGGTCAGCAGCAGCCCGTGCCCGCCGCGCCCGAGCAGAAATCGCCGATCCCGCTCTCGGCCGACGGCCTTGGCGCACAGCTCCTGCTCACGGTGTCGGAAGAGATCGGCGAGATATCGCGCGAGATCGCCGACGTGGCGCGGACGCTGACGCATTTCCCCGCCTTCTATTACTGGATCGTACGGACCGCCAACGATCCCGTCGCCTACAACCTCCTGATCGAGATCGCGTGGAAGCTCGCGCTGGTGCTCGGCTGCGCCATTGCGGCGGAGTGGGTGATCTTCCGCGCGATCCGGCGACCGGTCGCCTTCCTGGAAGGACGCGTACCCCAAACCGCGCGCCTGCCGGCGCAGGTGCTGCCCATCGCCGATCCGCCCTCATCGGTCGCCGATGTCACGCCCGCGCCCGAACTGCACAAGCGCCGCCACAGTCTCGCACGTGTCTGGCAATTGCTGCTGCGGCTGCCCTTCGTGCTCGGGCGTCTCCTGCTCGAGCTGCTTCCCGTGTTCGTTTTCATCGGTGTCGCAACCGCACTGCTCGGCACGGAGATCGGCGATCCAGCAACCGTCCGCCTCGTGATCCTGGCCGTCGTCAATGCCTATGCGTTCTCGCGCGGGCTCATCTGCGTCGTCCGCGCGCTGGCGGGGCCGTTTGGCCTGGTTCCGGTTCGGGCAGAAACCGCGGCCTATATCGAGATCTGGGCGCGGCGCATCGTCGGCGTCGGTGTCTCCGGCATCGCCTTCGCCAATGTGGCGCTGCTGCTCGGCCTGCATCGCGCCGGCTATGCCGCGCTGCTGCGCATGGTGTTGCTGGTCGTGCATCTCTTCGTCGTCGTCATCATCCTGCAATGCCGCCGCCAGGTCGCCGAAGCCATCCGCGCCCCGGCGGAGCGGCAGGGGATCGCGGCGCGCCTGCGCAACCGCATTGCCGGCGGCTGGCACTATCTCGCCATCGCGCTCGACCTTGCGCTGTGGGCGGTGTGGGCGCTCAACATCCGCAATGGCTATTCGCTGCTGCTGCAATATTTCGTCGGCACCGTCGTGGTCGCGCTGATCACGCGCGTCGCCATCATGGTGACGCTGAGCCTGATCGACCGCGGCTTCCGCATCAGGCCGGAGATCCTCCAGCGCTTTCCGGGCCTCGAGATCCGCGCCAACCGCTATCTGCCGTTGCTGCGCAAGATCGTATCCAGCGTGATCGCGTTCATCGGCTTCGTGGCCGTGCTCGAAGTCTGGGGCGTCGACGCCATCGTCTGGTTCTATGGAGGCCAGATCGGCGGCCGGCTGATTTCGGCGGTGGCGACCATCGGCATCGCCGTGCTCATTGCTGCCGCCATCTGGGAAGCCAGCAACGCGCTGCTGGACCGCCAGATCAACACGCTGTCGCGCGACGGGCACTACGCCCGCGCCGCGCGCCTGCGCACCTTCCAGCCGATGCTGCGGACGGCGCTGCTCTGCCTGATCGCCACGGTCGTCGGCCTCACGGCGCTGAGCGAGATCGGCGTCAACGTCGCGCCGCTGCTGGCCGGCGCCGGTATCGTCGGCATCGCCATCGGCTTCGGCTCGCAGAAGCTGGTGCAGGATCTCATCACCGGCCTGTTCCTGCTGCTGGAGAACACGGTCCAGGTCGGCGATAATGTCAGCGTCTCGGGGCTGTCCGGCGTGGTCGAGAACGTCTCGATCCGCACCATTCGTCTGCGCGCCGGCGACGGCGCCGTGCACATCGTGCCGTTCAGCGCGGTGACGACCATCACCAATGCCAGCCGCGGCGCCGGCAATGCATCCGTCAGCGTCAATGTCGCCTACAAGGAAGACACCGACCGCGCCGGCCAGATCCTCAAGGACATCGTCGAGGAGATGCGCCGCGAGCCGGAGTTTCGCGCGGCAATTCGCGGCGACCTCGATCTGTGGGGCATCGACAAGGTCGATGGTGCCATGGTGTCGATCGTCGGCCAGATCCGCTGCACGGAGGCCGGCCGCTGGCCGGTCCAGCGCGAATTCAACCGCCGCATGAAGCTGCGCTTCCAGCAGAACGGCATCGAGGTCGCATCCCCGGTCCAGACTATCCTGATGCAGATCGCGCCGCCGGCTGATGGCGCCACCAATCTGGCCCCGCGGCGGGCGGCTGGTTAGCGCTCGGCATAATTTCCAGCTTGCCTCTGCCCGCCCGGCAGCGTTCACTCCGGCCCCAGCCCGCTGACAACATGCGGGCGATGAAAAAGGGTGGATGGAATGCAGGGGCTGTGGGCCGGACTACGCGGTCATGTGATCGTCATTTGCGCGTTGATCGGATGTGCGGCGTGGACCGTACCGGCGGGCGCCCAGCCGTTCCCGTCGCGCCCCATCACCCTCGTGGTGCCGTTCGCGGCGGGTGGCCCGACCGACACGCTGGCGCGGATCCTGTCCGAGCGGATCGCCGCTCAGCTGCACACGACCGTCGTGGTCGAGAACGTCGCCGGTGCCTCCGGCAGCATTGCGGGCGCCCGCGTCGCGCGCGCGACGCCTGACGGCACGACGATCACCATCGGCCATTGGGGCACGCATGTGCTGAACGGCGCAATCTTCAAGCTGCCCTATGATGTGATCGCCGATTTCGAGCCGGTCGCGACGATCGCGATGGGAACGCAGCTGATCGTTGGCCGGAAGTCGCTCGAGGCCAACAATCTGAAAGAGATGATTGCGTGGCTGAAGGCCAGCCCCGGCAAGGCGACTGCTGGCACGGCTGGTGCCGGCACGGGCGCACACGTCGCGGGCGTCTTCTTCAAGGAGAAGACCGGGACCGATTTCCAGTTCGTGCCTTATCGCGGCGCCGGACCCGCCATGATCGATCTCGTCGCCGGCCAGATCGACATCATGTTCGACCAGGCCTCGAACTCGCTGCCGCAATACAAGAACGGCGCGATCAAGGCGTTCGCGGTGACGTCGCCGACGCGGCTCGCGTCCGCGCCTGATATCCCGACCGTCGACGAGGCGGGCCTGCCCGGTCTCTACATCTCCTACTGGCACGGCATCTGGGCACCGAAGAACACGCCGAAGGAGATCGTCACAAAGCTCAACGCGGCCATCGTCGCGGTGCTTGCCGATCCCGTTGTCAAGCAGCGTTTCGCCGAATTGGGGCAGGAGATTCCGCCTGCCGACCAGCAATCGCCTTCGGCGCTCGGCGCATTCCAGAAGGCGGAGACCGAGAAATGGTGGCCGATCGTGAAGGCCGCCGACATCAAGCCCGAGTAGTTCTGCTGCGTTGACCTCTTCTCGCGCGCAAATGCCGGCTTTTCACGAAATCTCGCTGCGGTGCGAGATCACAATCGAGCCTTGAGTCTCTACGTCCTTGATCTCAGGTGAGCGCTGGCCGACAATGTTTGCCCTTCAATAAGAAACTCCCTGGGGGATTTCGTGAATAGACCTGCTCGGGTCAGCGCCCAATCGACATCATCCGACCCCGCTCACGGCATGACGCTGCTGCGCGATCCCTTGCTCAACAAGGGCACCGCCTTCACGGAAGCGGAGCGCGATGCGCTCGGCCTGCGCGGCCTGCTGCCGCCCTGCGTGCTGACGATGGAGACCCAGGTCGAGCGCGTGCTGACCAATCTGCGCACGCTGCCGACGGATCTGGAGAAATACGTCGCGCTGAATGCGCTGCATGACCGCAACGAGGCGCTGTTCTTCCGCGTCGTCGTCGACAATATCGACGAGATTCAGCCGATCATCTACACCCCGACGGTCGGGCTCGCCTGCCAGAAATACGGTCTGATCTTCCAGCGGCCGCGCGGCATGTTCATCTCATCGCGCGATCGCGGCCAGATCGCGGAGATCCTGAAGAACTGGCCCTATCCGGCCAAGCTGATCGTCGTGACCGATGGCGAACGCATCCTTGGGCTGGGCGATCTCGGCGCCAACGGCATGGGCATCCCGGTCGGAAAGCTCTCGCTCTATTCCGCCTGCGCCGGCGTGCATCCCGAGCATTGCCTGCCGATCGTGCTCGACGTCGGAACCAACAACGAAGAGCTCTTGAATGATCCCTATTATCTGGGCCTGCGCGAGCGGCGGCTGACCGGCGAGGCCTATGACAGCTTCGTCGACGAGTTCATGCAGGCTGCGCGAAAGACGTTTCCGGGCGTGCTGATCCAGTTTGAGGATTTCGCCAATCACTCGGCGTTCAAGCTGCTGCACAAATATCGGGACGAGGCCTGCGTCTTCAACGACGACATCCAGGGCACCGCGGCCGTGGCGCTCGCCGGCCTGTTCTCCGCGCTGCGCGTCAATGGCGGCAAGCTCAGGGATCAGCGTATCCTGTTCCTCGGTGCGGGCGAGGCGGCAACCGGCATCGCCGATCTCGTCGTCTCCGCCATGATGGCGGAGGGGATTTCCGAGGCGGAAGCTCTCCGGCGCAACTGGCTGGTGGATTCCCGCGGCCTCGTCGTCGGCGGCCGTGATGGCCTCTCTGGCCACAAGCTGCGCTATGCCCATGCCGGCCAAGCGCCGATCGCCGATTTCCTCACCGCGATCAAGACGCTGAAGCCGACGGCGATCATCGGTGTCGCCGCGGTCGGGGGCGCCTTCACGCCCGAGGTGCTCAAGGCGATGGCCGCGCTCAACGAGCAGCCCATCGTGTTCGCGCTCTCCAACCCGACCTCGAAGGCCGAATGCTCGGCCGAGGATGCCTACCGCTATACCGAGGGCCGCGCACTGTTCGCCTGCGGCAGTCCCTATGATCCGGTGACGCTCAACGGCCGCACCTTCGCGCCGCGCCAGGGCAACAACTCCTATATCTTCCCCGGCGTCGGCCTCGGCGTCATCGCCAGCCGTTCGCGCCTGGTGACGGACGAGATGTTCATGGCGGCCGCCCATACGCTCGCCGATTGCGTCGGCAAGGAGGACCTCGCGCAGGGCAGCCTCTATCCGGCGCTGCCCCGCATCCGTGAGGTCTCGGCCCGCATCGCCGTTGCGGTGGCAGACGTCGCCTACCAGCGCGGTCTCGCCGACGGCCCCGCTCCCAACGACGTGAAGGGCCTGGTCCAGTCCCAGATGTACGAGCCGCAGTATTGAGGCTCACAACTTCAGCCGAACGTGTGGGGGCAGCCCCTCACCCCAACCCTCTCCCCGTAAGAACGGGGCGAGGGAGCGCGAGAGTGGTGCGTCCCTGACGTCGGATGGTCAGCCAGATCGTTCGCGGTGACGCTTCTTAACCTCTCCCCGCTTTTTCAGCGGGGAGAGGTCGGATCGCGCTAGCGATCCGGGTGAGGGGCAAGGCACGCTGCTGGCCAAAATCGAAAGTTTATCCGTCTCGTCAGGCCGGCCCACGACGCCATTTCAGGTGGAATCGCCGTTGCGCGGCGCGGCCGCATATGCGACGATCTGTAGCGTTACAAGAAAACTCAATCCGCAAGGTCAGATGCCATGGACGATCGTTTGCCCGAACTGGGCGACCTCGAGCACGAGGTTATGCAATTGGTTTGGGCCCATGGTCCCGTTACGGCCGAAGTCGTGCGCGAGCGGCTGTCGCGGCGTCTAAAGGAATCCACGGTCCGCACGGTGCTGCGCCGGCTGGAAGAAAAGGGCTATGCTCGGCACACCGTGGACGGACGCACCTATGTCTACCACGCTGCGGAAGAGCGCGCGCGGGTCGCGGCCAAGGCGGTGCAGCGTATCGTCGACTGGTTCTGCAACGGCTCGATGGAGGAAGTCCTCGTCGGCATGGTGGACAATGCGATGCTCGACCAGCAGCAGCTGCGTACACTGGCCGACCAGGTGGCCAAGGCGAAGAAGGCGAGGGGAGTGAAGAAAGAATGATCGCAACTCTGGCTGAGGCGGCGCTACGCTCCTTCGTGCTGGGAGGCGTCGTCTGGTTCGGTCTCAACCTGTTTCGCGTGCGCAATCCGCACGTCCACATGACGGCGTGGGTCGTCGTGCTGCTGGCATCGCTGGCGATGCCCTTCGTGATGCATTGGCCGACGCTGACGATCACCCGGATGCCTCTGCCGGTATCCGTGCCGGATGATTTCCTGCCGGCCGACATCTCGATGCTGGAGGCCCCGCAACCGGCGCTGCCAATTCCGCCGGGCGCGGCTGTCGTGGCGCCGGCAAAAGCTGCTGTATCGATCAATTGGTGGCTGGTCGCCACCATCGTCTATGCCGGCGTCGCCGGCGCGTTGCTGCTGCGGCTGGCCATCGGTCTCTGCCTGACCTGGCGTCTGGCACGCGCGGCAAGGCCGATGAGCGGCCCGCAGCTGATCGACGCCGACGTGCGCGTCAGCCGCGAGGTCGGCGGTCCCGTCACGTTCGGCTCGACCATTCTGGTGCCGCCGCAGTTCTCCGGCTGGGATGCGAAGAAGCGCCTCGCGGTGCTTGCGCATGAGGGCGCGCACGTCGCCAATCGCGATTTCTATGTCCTGCTGCTCGCCTCGCTCAACCGTGCAGTGTTCTGGTTCAGTCCGTTCTCGTGGTGGCAGCTCGCGCGCCTTGCCGAGCTCGCCGAGATCATCAGCGACGCCGAGGCGATCGAAGTCATCGACGACCGGTGGTCTTATGCCGAAATCCTGCTCGATGTCGCGACCAGCGTAAATCCGCGGCCGGTGGAGCTCGCGATGGCGCGGGTATCGACCGTACGCGCCCGCGTCGAGCGCATCATCGCGGCCGCCGCCATGCCCGTCGCGGTCGGCTGGCGCAAGCGGCTGTGGATCGCGGCCGCGATCATTCCGGCTGTGATCGTGTCCGCCGGCATGATCGCCTATCGCACCCCGGACCCCGCGCCCGTCGCTGCGGATACCGGCGAGGTGCCGGCCCAGCATTACCGCCCCTTCGTCAATTTCTACGCCATGGGTCCTGCCTCGGTGTTCGCCATCTTCCGCGAGGGCGACGACCTCTACGGCCAGCTCACCGGACAGCGCAGGCTGCGCCTGACGGTTGGCAGTGACGGCACCGCGGCCTACGCGGCCTCGTCCGGCGAGATCACGTTCCCGCTCGATGCGGAGCGCCGCTCCTCCGAGCTGACGCTGCGCATGAACGGCCGCGATATCCGCGCGGTTCGCGTCGCCGAGACGCCGACGGCGGCCGTCGCCCCCGCGTCGCTCGATCAATATGTCGGCTGGTACAGGATCGCGCCGAACCGCGTGCTCACGCTGCGGCGTGACGGCGATCGTCTCTGGTTGCGTGAGACGGGACAGGGCGCAACGCAGGTCCTCGCCGAGGGCGCTGACGCCTTCTCCTTCCGCGGCGACCATCTCTTGATCTTCCTGCGCGACGAGCAGTCGAAGGTCGCACGCGTGCTGGTCCAGAGCGCGATGTTCGGCGCGCGCCTCGCGCCTCGCGTCGATGCAGCGGTGGCCCAGGCGGTCGAGGCGGACTTCACGCGCCGCCTTGCCGAAGTTCCTGACAGGTTCAGGGAGCAGGTCCCGGTCGCGGGCGGCAAGGAGATGATCTTGCGCGGGATCGAAGACCTGCGCGCCGGCACGCCGAACTACGATCGCATGAGCGCGCCGCTTGCGGCCAAGGTCCACCGGCAGCTCAATGAAATGCGCGAGGCGTTCCAGGCGCTAGGCGTGGTGGAATCGCTCTTCTTCCGCGGCGTCGGCCCTGGCGGCTATGACATCTATGGCGCGAAGTTCGAGAACGGCACGGCAGAATTCCGCTTGATGATCGAGCCCGACGGCAAGGCCGGCGACGTCATCTTCCGGCCCGACGGCAATGACGAGCTCGGCGGTATCGTGCCTTGCTCGGAGGAAGCGCGCGTGCGCGGCCACGCCGGCACTTCGCCGATCAGGATCATGGTCTATAACGAGATGGGCGACGACATCCAGGTCTTCAATCTCGACGCCGATGGCAATCGCAGGATGCAGAGCACCGTCAGGCCCAACGTGTCCTGGGCGTCCACGACCACCGTGAACAACCCCTGGGTGATTGCCGACAAGTCCGGGCGGTGCCTCGAGGTCCTCGTGCCGGGGCGGCAGACCCGCTTCCACAATGTCGAAGCGTCGAACATCGGCGCGCGGCCGGGGCGCGCAGCGCGCCGCGCCGTTCCGGTCGCCAATGGCGAGGAGATGCTGCGCCGCTATATCGAAGGCGTCGGCAAGGGCCAGCCGGACTACGAGCGCATGACGTCGGAGGTGGCCGACATCACGCGTCAGCAGCTTCCGTTCGACCAGGCGATCCTGGCGCGGCTCGGCGCATTGCGCGCGGTTTCGTTCCGTGGCGTCACCGCGCTCGACAGCGACATCTATGTCGCCCAGTTCGCCAACGGCTCGGCGGAATGGCGCATCGGCGTCAGGAACGGCACGATCACGAAGATCGCGCTCGGACCCAATTTCTAGCGGTTCACATCTGCCGCAGGAGTGCCTGCTCAGATTTGTTGTGCTTCTGCTTCTGCGGAGACTGCGGAGTGAGACTCGTCGCATCGATGTGGGCGATTCCCGTTGTGCTTTGCCTGTCGGGGACGGCGTTCGCCGATGACCTCGCGACGCCGGGCGATGCGAAAAGCCTGGGGTTCTCGGCCGCGCGTCTGGCGCGGATCGCGCCGTGGTATCAGGCGCGCTTCGATTCTTTCTCGCCGTCGGACGGCCTTCTCCCCGGTGCCGTCGTCGCCATCGCGAAGGGCGGCAAGCTCGCCTATTTGCAAGCCATCGGATTTCAGGACCGCGCCAAGACCGTCCCGATGAAGACGAATTCCATCTTCTGGATCGCCTCGATGTCCAAGCCGGTGGCCAGTGTCGCCGCCATGATTCTGGTGGATGAGGGCAAGCTCGACCTCGACGCGCCCGTCTCGCAATATCTGCCGGAGCTTGCGAACATGCGGGTCGCTTTCCAGAAGGCGGACCCGGCGACAGGCGAAATGGAGTACGGGCTCGGTCTGCCAAAACCAGCAAAACGTGCGATGACGGTTCGCGATCTGTTGCGCCATACGTCTGGCCTGATCTATCCGGAGCTCGATTTTGCCTACCCGGAACGGGGCCTTGCCGACGCAAGCGCCGACTTCGGGATCCGGACGATCCATGGGCTCTACGGCTTGAGGGCCGTGCGGAGACGCGACACGACGTTGGCGGAATTCGTGTCGAGCCTGGCCCGCCTGCCGCTCGCGCACGAGCCCGGCGAGGTCCATGAATATGGCTGGAGCGCCGAAGTGCTGAGCCGGGTCGTTGAAGTGGCGTCCGGTCAGCCCTTCGATCAGTTCCTGGAGAGCCGCATCTTTGGTCCGCTGCATATGGTCGACACCGGCTTCTTTGTGCCGAAGGAGAAGCTCGATCGGCTGGTCGATTCTCCCATGCCGGAACGGCCGCCGATCTGGGATGTCACGACGCCGCCAAAGTTGTTTTCCGGCGACGGCGGACTCGTATCGACCGCGCCCGACTATCTCCGCTTTTGCCAGATGCTGCTCAATGGCGGCGAGCTCGATGGCGTGCGCGTGCTCAGCCAGCATGCGGTGAAGCAGATGACGACGAACGCACTGCCATCGGGTGTCACCATCTTCGGAGGTGACGAGGTTGGCGCCCGCGCGGGAACAACCTTCGGGCTTGGCTTCGCCATCCGCACCGATCCGGTCCAAAGCTGGATACCGGGAGCGGTCGGAAGCTTTTCCTGGGCTGGACATTGGAGCACGTATTTCTGGATCGATCCGGCCGAGCAATTGATCGGCGTACAGATGGTCCAGGCGACGCCCGGCAGCAAAGGGCGCCAGGCGGTGCTGTATTCGGGGATCAATCACCTCGTCTATGGCGCATTGACGATTCCCGAGTCGTCCGCCGTCCCGCCGGTTGCGCCGGTGACCCTGAGCCCGGAAGCGCTCGCCGATTATGCCGGGAGCTATGACTTCGGCGCCACGGTGAGCTCGCGTGACAGGCAGGGCCTGGCCGATGGCAAGACCGGATGGCTTGGAATCGGGAATTTCGTCGCCATGGAGCAGGAGGGGCTCAGGATCAACAAGCCGAACCCTGGCAGCAGCCCCGCAGCCAAGGCCGGTGTGACGGCGGGCGACCTCATCACTGAAATTGACGGCGCGTCGCTCAGAGGCCTCGCGCTCGCCGATGTCCTGGCCAAGCTGCGAGGGCCAGCCAACACGACGGTCAAGATGAAGCTCGTCCACAAAGGGCAAGACGGCGTGAACGACCTCAGTGTCGTGAGAGCCGACCGCCGTGTCAATTCGGTCCGGCTTCAGGTTCGCGTCGCGGAAGGCAAGCTCGTCGCGGAAGCGACGGGGGTCTGGCCGGTCCTCGAATTCGAGAAGGGCAAGGCGACCCCGTTCGTGGCGACATCAAGCAACGAATTCACCGCAGCCGACGAAGATCGTACCCGGATCGCTTTCGTCAGGGACGCCGCGGGCAAAGTCTCTGGGCTCATCTTGAATCCTGGGCCTTGGGAGCAGCACGCGGCGAAGATCGCGCTCGGGCCGAATTTCTAGGCCTCTCACGCGCGTCCGCCGGGCAGCGGATGCGCGCTTGTTCTACCGAGATAGTGCAGCGGCGTTTTCAATCCCGGCTTGCGCAAGCCGATCTCTAGTGTTACGGTCTGTAGCATTACGGTTCGTAGTCCGCACGCGGCAACATCGCGCTGCCGTCGGGTGGCTCGGAGAATTGGGCGTTCGCCATGAGCAATTCTGCAAAGGCTGAAGCGGTGCTGGCGCTTCATCGGTTCGGGATGGGGCCGCGACCGGGATCACTTGCGGCTGTCGGGACCGACCCGCGCGGCGCGTTGATCGCAGAGCTCGATCGGCCGCTCGGATTGAGCGCCGCCGCCAGCCTTCCCACCAGTGCGAAGGCCTATCGCACAGTGGCCGATGCCAATGCACGGCGAGCCGCGCGCGCCAAGCAGGCGCAGCAACAGGCCAAGAAGCAGCAGGTGGCTGCGGTGCCAACTGCTCCGGGTGACCAGGCTCAGGCTCAGGCTCAGGCGCAGACCGAGGGGCAAGCGCCAGCACAGGGCCAGGAGAAGGATGCTGCCGAGATGGCGGCCAAGCAGGCGGCCGATGCCGTTCCCGATCCCGGCCGTCCGATCTACTTGCAGGAAGCCAAGCTGCGCACCGAAGCCGCGCTCGCCACCGACATCGGCTTTGCCGAGCGGCTGGTGTGGTTCTGGTCCAATCATTTCTGCATCTCGGCCTACAAGATCCAGAGCATGTCGGGTGCTTACGAGCGCGAGGCCGTTCGTGCCAATGCGCTCGGCCACTTCGTCGATCTTCTGTTGGCGGTCGAAGGTCACCCGGCGATGCTGTTCTATCTCGATAATCTCGGCTCGATGGGCGCGAACTCGATCGCCGGCATCAACCGCAGCCGCGGCCTCAACGAAAACATTGCGCGTGAGATCATGGAATTGCACACGCTGGGTGTGCGGACCGGCTACACCCAGGACGACGTGATCAGCTTCGCCAATGTGTTGACGGGATGGACGCTTGTTCCTCCTGGAGACAATCCGGAGCACGGCGGCGAATTCACCTTCAACCCGCGGCTCCACGAGCCCGGCGGGCAGACGGTGCTCGGCAAGCGTTACGAGCAGGAGGATGCCGAGCAGGGCCGCGCCGTGCTGCGCGACCTTGCTGCACATCCGGCGACCGCGACCCATGTCGCAACCAAGCTCGCACGGCATTTCGTGGCCGACGAGCCGCCTCCGCCACTCGTCGAACAAATGGCGAAGACGTTCCGCGACACCGAGGGCGATCTCAAGCAGGTCGCGATCACGATGGTCTCGTCGGACGACGCGTGGCGCGGGTCGCCGTCAAAACTGAAGCGTCCGAGCGAATGGGGCGTTGGCATGGTGCGCGCGACGGGGATTACGGTCGTCGACCCCACGCGTTTCACGGCGGGCCAGGAGCTGCTCGGCGAAGGGCTGTGGCGGCCGTCGGCGCCCAAGGGCTATCCGGATGACGAGGCAAGCTGGATCGACGGCATTGGCCGGCGGCTCGACATCGCCAACAATTTTGCCGAGCGCGTGGCGGCCACTGCTGATCCGCAGGGGATCATCGAGGACGTCTTCGCATCGCAGATCGCGTCCGAGGTGAAGCAGGCGGTCGGCCGCGCCGAGAGCCGGCAGCAGGCGCTGGCGTTGTTGTTCATGTCGGCGGATTTTCAGAGGAGGTGAGCATGGGCTTCGTCAATCATTTGCCCACGCGGCGCGAGCTTCTGGTCGGCTCCGGTGCGCTGTTCGCGTGGAGCCAGATGCCGCGGATCGCACGCGCCGAAGGGCGCGATCCGCGCCTTCTCGTCGTCGTCTTGCGTGGCGCGCTCGATGGTCTCGGTGCGGTCGCGCCGGTCGGCGATCCCGATTGGGTCGGCTTGCGCGGCGATCGCGCGCTAGTGCTGGACGGCAAGCCGCCGGCGCTGCCGCTCGATTCCTTCTTCGCGCTCAACCCGGCGATGCCGAACCTGCACCGGCTCTACAAGACCGGCAAGGCCGCAATCGTCCATGCCGCCGCGACGCCCTACCGCGAGCGCTCGCATTTCGACGGCCAGGACGTGCTGGAGAGCGGGTTCACCAAGCCCGGTGCCACCGCATCGGGATGGCTCAACCGCGCGCTGCTCGCGATGGAATCGGGTGGGCGCGTCGATCCGCGCGGCAGCCGTGCGCTCGGCATCGGCTCGGTGACGCCGCTGGTGGTGCGCGGCTCGGCGCCCGTCATGACATGGGTGCCGCAAAAACTGTTACCGGCGAGCGAGGACACGCAGAACCGCCTGCTCGATCTCTACCAGCACACCGATCCAAAGCTTGCGACCGTGCTCCAGGCACGCATGAAGCTCGCCTCGCTCGGCGGCGCGCCCGGCACGGGCGATCCGATGTCGGACGATCCGACATTGATGCCGCCCGGCATCGCGCGCGTGCGCGCCTACTTCGCCGAAGCCGCCGGAACCGCCGCGCGCTATCTCGCCAAGCCCGACGGCCCGCGCGTCGGCGCGATGGGCTTCGTCGGCTGGGATACGCACATCGCGGAAGGCGCAGCGTCAGGCCAGCTCTACAATCTGCTCGGCGCGCTCGACGGTGCGTTTGCCGCGATCGAGAGCAACATGGGCGAGGTGTGGGGCGAGACGGTCGTCGCCGTCGTCACCGAGTTCGGGCGCACCGCGCGCATCAATGGCACGCAGGGCACGGATCACGGCACGGGCACGGTCGCCTTCCTCATTGGCGGCGCGCTCGCCGGCGGCCGCGTGATCGCGGACTGGCCGGGCCTCAAGCCGGCGCAACTGTTCGAGGATCGCGACCTCAAGCCGACCACCGATCTCCGCGCCGTGCTGAAGGGCCTGCTCAGGGATCATCTGCGTGTCGAGGAGAAGGTGCTGGCGGATGCGGTCTTCCCCGGCAGTGCTGACGTCAAGCCGATGGGCGGCCTCGTCGGCTGACGGCGCGGCCTGCGCAACCGGATCGGGTCCATGATGTGCACACTGACGCAACGGGAACTCGACTTTCTCGCCAGTCTGAAAACCGGCTGGCGGCGGCTCTATCGGCGCGAGCTGATGCGGCTCCTGAAGGGTGACACCGAGGCGAGCGACGCGCAGCTGGAGACGCGCCCGATCGTCTGGCGTGTTGTATCGGGTTAGTTTTTCGCGAGTCTGGCTCGACTTAGGACACGCCACTGTGGTGGAATCGCCACAGCCGGCGCGAAACGGTCGTGGCCCTAAGCCTGCTTTCCTTCAGCCAAGGTTCTGCCCTCATTGCCCGCCGAAACTCCGGGTAGTTCGGAGGGCGCATCATGTCTCGCATTGCAAGTGCCGAAACTGCCCGAATTTCCCTCGCAAGCTCATGCCGGTTGCTGCTCGCCATCGTCGGTGCCGCATCGCTCGCCGCCTGCGCACAATCGCCGGTCGGCCGCCAGAAGGCCGATCTTGGCACCAATCGGCAGGCTGCGGTCCAGCGGCCCCATAGGGTAGCGGCCTTGCATCCGCGTCCGATCAGCCGGGTACGCGTCCCCGACCGTGACGCAAAGCAAACCGCTTCGCACGGCGTTGCCAGCTTCTATTCGGACACGGAGACCGCGAGCGGCGAGAGGTTCGACAAGAACGAATTGACCGCGGCGCATCCCAGCCTGCCGTTCGGCACCAAGCTGCGCGTCACCGATGTCTCCTCAGGCCGCTTCGTGACCGTCAGGGTCAACGATCGCGGGCCCTATGTTCGCGGGCGCGTGGTCGACATCTCGCCGTCCGCGGCCGAGGCGCTCGGCATGGTCGACAAGGGCATCACCAATGTCCGGCTCGACGTGGTGCGATAGAGCGCGATTGATTGACTTGAGCCGCCCCGCTTAACCGAGTGTTAGTCGCCCTGGCGCACCATGAGTGCCCAAACAAGTCGGGGCTCCAATTTGGAGTCCTCGGGGGAGGCGGCGTTTGAACACGATCCAGTATCTCGAAGATCAGGCCGCGCGCGCCGAGCGGCTCGCCAAACGGATCACGGATACGCTGACGATCGAAAAGCTCCTGACCTTCGCCGGCGAACGCCGCCGCGAAATCGAGGTCATCGCCGGCAAGTATCGGCGCGCCTGATAAACCATGCACTGGACGCATTCGCCCTCGCTGCGAGGCGCGGAACTTCTGTTCGTCTCTGGCGTCATGTCAATGATGAATGTGGAGGAGTAAAGTCATGGGTTTTGGACGAGGTGCTTTGCTTTGGCTGCTTGGCGTGCCGCTGCCGATCGTTCTGCTGCTGGCATTGTTCTGGCACCACTAGAGCACGATCCGGAAAAGTATGGAGCGGTTCTCCGATAAGATCACGCTCACACAATAATGCTGCCACACGAAAAGCGCCGCGGAAGCGGCGCTTTTTTTGTTGTTGCCTGCGATTTGAAGCGTATCAATGAGAACGACGCGCGGTCAGGTCAGCTATGGCTCTCGACGAAGTCGCTGAGATAGTCGGGAAGCCGGACGCCATCGATGTCGCAGCGCGCCTTGATCTCGCCGGCGATTTCGGTCGAGATGTCCTTCATCCAATGCTCGAGCGTGTTGAACGAGATCACCTTGATCGGATCGTTGAAGCAGCCGGCGACAAGCTCGCCAATCGTGGCTTCAAGATCGCTTCGTTCGATGCGGATTTCAGTCGCCTTGTCGCGGCGATCAATCACCACGAACAGGGTCTGGTCTGCGCCATAGGGCACGACCGCGGATGGTACGCCGGCTTCAAGCATCTTGGGGCTCTCGTCTCGACTTCCGATCCCGGTTAACGGGAAAATCCGGTAGAAGGTTCCTGCCTCATGAAAAGCTTGTCGCGCGCGTGCAGCTTCCGCGTCTGCACGCAATCAGAGAAATTCTCTCAACCGCGATAGCTCGATGACGTGCTCGGGCGAGAGGATATCGGTGACCAGCGGCGGCTGCGCAATCGTGTGAATCTCATAGAGATGCCTGGTCGTGGCCGGCTTCTCCATGAAGGCCGATATGCACTGGTCGAGCGTACCTTCGCTTATCGGATAAGAATCCCTGTCCGGTCGGCGCTGGTTCGCAAGCGACGGCCATTTATGCAGGGCTGCAGGCGCTCCGAAATCGACCTTTGAATCCGCAACCACGTCTCCCATCGTCTCGCCTCACGCAACAAAAATAGCCCCAACACGCGGATCTGCGTGCCAGGGCCCACACCTATCGCTGCATCTTAATGCCAAGCGCTTAACGCAGCAGCCGGGAAAAGGTTCCCGGCCGCCTTGTCGCAAATCAACTCGCGGCCGCCGCGATTCTGTGGCCCGGGCTGGCATGATCGTGGCTATCCTCATCGCCGCGGCTGACTTCCGGCGGAAGCCCGGCGAAGCGCCGCAGGGCTTCGGCCATCTGCACCCGGCCTGCTACACCGGTGATCACCACGTCGACCATCGCAAAGGACGAGTGGAAATGGCCGCGCGCCCTGAGCTGCTCGACCGGGACGCCGGCGGCCGCCATTGCCTCGGCATAGGCGATGCCCTCGTCGCGCAACGGGTCGAATTCACAGGTGACGACCAAGGCCGGCGGCAGGCCGGCGACGTTGCCGCGCAGCGGCGAGACGCGCGGATCAGTGCGGTCGGCCGGTGAGCAGTAGAGGTCCCAGAACCAGTACATCAGCGGGCGCGTCAGGAAATAGCCGGTTGCATTGTCGTTGTAGGAGGGCCGGTCGAAGGTGCAATCGGTGACCGGGCAGACCAGGAGCTGGCCGGCGATGTCAGGCCCGCCGCGATCGCGCGCAAGCTGGCAGGTGACGGCGGCGATGTTGCCGCCGGCGCTCCAGCCCGCGACCAGCACCGGGCCCGGCCTGCCGCCAAGCTCGGTCGCGTGCTCGGCGATCCAGCGCGTTGCCGCATAGCCGTCCTCGGCCGCGGTCGGGAAACGATGCTCGGGCGCATGGCGATAGCCGACGCTGACGAACATCATGCCGGTCCGCCGCACCAGATCGCGGCACAGCGGCTCGTCCGATTGCTCGTCGCCGAGCACCCAGCCGCCGCCGTGGAAATAGACCACGACCGGATGCGGCCCCGGCGTTGCCGGCTTGTAGATCCGGTAAGGCAGCGGGCCGTCCGCGCCGGGCAGCGTGCCGTCGACGATATCGCCGATCAGCCGTCCCGCGGGCCGGCCCTGGTTGAACTCGTTGACGAAGGCGCGTGCGCCGAGCGCGCCCATCGACTCGATCGGCGGCAGGTTCAGCGATGCCAGCAGGTTCAGCACCAGCCGCACATCCGGCTGCAGGCATACCACCTCGCCGTCGTTGCATTGCGCGGCGCCGTTGGGGCCGGTCAGCTTGAAGCCGAGCATGCCGCGGGCCGTGACCTCGTCGCAAATGCTGCGATAGGGGCCGACGCCGCCGGTGTAAGGCATCAGGCCCTGCACCTTGCCGGGAACGTTGGCGCCCGTGTACCAGGTGTTGGCGAGCCGGTGCAGGGTCACCATCGAACAGTCCGTCATATGCCGGCCCCAGCCGGCCTGCGCCGTCTCGGTCGGCTCGATCGTGGTGAAGCCGGCGTCGCGCAGAGCAGCGATGCGGTCGACGACCCAGTCGACATGCTGCTCGATCGACACCGCCATGTTCGACAGCACCGACGGGCTGCCGGGCCCGGTGATCATGAAGAAGTTGGGGAACCCTTCGACCGTGACCCCGAGATAGGTCTGCGGCCCCTGCGCCCAGACATCGGTCAGCGACTTGCCGCCGCGTCCGGTGATCGGATGCACGGCGCGGATCGCGCCGGTCATGGCGTCGAAGCCGGTCGCGAACACGATGACGTCGATGTCGACGTTACGTTTGCCGGTGGTGATGCCGCTGGCGGTGATCGCCTTGATCGGCTCCTGGCGCAGATTGACCAGCGTGACGTTCGGCCGGTTGTAGGTCGCGTAGTAATTGGTATCGAGGCAGGGGCGCTTTGCGCCGAAGGGATGGTCGTGCGGCATCAGCGCCGCCGCCGTCTCCGGATCCTTCACGGCAGCGCCGATCTTCTCGCGGATCAGCTCGCCGATCAGCGCATTGCCGTTGAAGTCGACGCCCTGGTCGGCCCAGAGCTGCGTCAGGATGTGGACGAGGTCGCCGGCTGCCCAGGCACGTTCGAACCGCTCACGACGCTCGGCATCGCTCAATTGCCAGCTCACGACGGTTTGCTGCGGATAGGGCACGCCGGTCATCGACTGTCGCGCTTGCTCGCGATAGGCCGCGCGGTCGCTCTGGAAAATATCCATGCGATCGGACGGCGAGGGGCCGTTATGCGCCGGCAGCGCGAAGTTTGGCGTGCGCTGGAACACGGTCAGATGCGCGGCCTGCTCGGCGATCAGCGGGATCGACTGGATGGCTGACGAGCCCGTGCCGATCACGGCGACGCGCTTGCCGGCAAGATCGACGCCGTCATGCGGCCAGCGCCCGGTGAAATAGACTTTGCCCTCGAAATCCTTGACGCCGTCGATCTCCGGCGGCTTCGGCGCGGAGAGGCAGCCTGTGGCCATGATGTAGTGGCGGCAGGAGACCGGCGTGCCGCTGCTGGTGGTGAGCTGCCAGCGCTCAGTCGCTTCGTCCCATTTGGCTTCGGTGACCTTGGTCTTGAAGCGGATGTCGCGGCGCAGATCGTAGCGATCGGCGACGAAGCCGAGATAGCGCAGGATCTCGGGCTGGGTCGCGTACTTCTCAGACCAGGTCCACGCGTTATCGAGCTCCGGATCGAAAGTGTAGCTGTAGTCGATGGTCTGGATATCGCAGCGGGCGCCGGGATAGCGGTTCCAGTACCAGGTGCCGCCGACATCGCCGGCTTCCTCGAGGGCGACCGCCGTGAGGCCGGACTTGCGCAGGCGATGGAGAAGATAAAGGCCGGCAAATCCGGCACCGACCACGGCAACGTCGACTTGTTGGGCTGTTCCACTCGCCGCTTTGGACTCACGTGCGGCGACCATTGCGTCTGGCATGGTATTCCTCCCGTGTCTTTTGTTTTGCCGGCAGGCTATCGCCGCAGGCTTGGCTTGTCATCAGGACAGGTACAATCTTCGGTAGTCGTTTGCGGCACCATCGTGACCGCGCGAAGGTTGCGGCGATACACGCACCGCGATGCACAACCGCCGGGATTGTCCGGGCTAATCAGACCACATCCTTCTGTGTATGCTTGCGGTTACAAGCCACGCGTACCCAGGGCGTCATGACAGAGCTGAGTGAGCGGACGAAAGCGAACATGGACGTCGTCCTGGAGCAGACGTGCCGCCAATTGCCGCACGGCGGCGATCACGACAGCCGCAGGTTCATCGCCGAGCGCCTGATCGAGGCGGCGCAATCGGGCCATTCCACGCTTGGTGAGCTCGGCATCGTCGCACGCCGCGCGCTGGCGGAGATCGTCGCCAAGGGCAGCTAGCTGGCGCCGCCGAGCTTGCTTCATCGCGGGCCGCAGACGTAACCTGTCGGGGAACCTTTTGGCGCATCGAGATCCTCCAGGATGCGACTCCAGTTTGCGCTCGTTGTGGCGTCTTCACTCCTCTGCTGGGACGGTGCTGCCGTCGCTCAGGCGGTCGGGCAGTTTCCGTTTGCGCTGACGCGTGAAGGACAGATGCTCGGCGCCGTCGAGGGCGAGGTGGCGTCGTTCAAGGGGCTGGCCTACGCGGCGGCTCCGGTCGGCGCACTGCGCTGGCGCCCACCGCAGGCAACGGCCGAGAACCCCGAGATGCGCACCGCCTATGAGTACGGCGCGCCGTGTCTTCAGCCCTCGCTGCCTGATACGAGCGAGGACTGCCTCACGCTCAACGTATTCCGTCCCTTCGGGGTCGATGGTCCGCTGCCGGTGATGGTCTTCATCCATGACGGCGGCTTCATCAGCGGCACCGCGAACGATCCGCTGTTCGACGGTGCAAAGCTCGCGCAAGCGGGCCTCATCGTGGTCACCGTGAATTATCGGCTCGGCGCGCTCGGCTGGCTCACTCATCCCGCGCTGTCGGAAGGTGGCTCCGGCAATTACGGCCTGATGGACCAGATCGCGGCGCTGCATTGGGTGCACGACAACATCGCGGCCTTCGGCGGCGATCCGAACAACGTCACCTTGTTCGGCGGCGGCGCAGGCGCGACGTCGATCGCGCTGCTGATGCTGTGTGCGCCATCGCGCGATCTGTTCCAGAAAGCCATTCTGCAATCGCTGCCCGGCCGCGCGCGCCTGCGCCCGGTGCAGGAGGCGGAGGCCATGGGCCGGCAATTCGTGGCGGCGCTTGGGCAGCAGGCGGATTTGCGCGTCGCCGCGCCGGCGCGGCTGCTTGCGGCCGAACAAAAACTGCTCGCCAAATCCGAGCGCAGCTTCGCGCCCGCGATGGATGGAATCCTGCTGCGCGAAGACGTGGCCGCGGGATTTGCGGCAGGACATGAAAGCCGCATTCCACTCATGATCGGCTCGAATGACGACGAGACGCGTTTCGACGGCGAGCGGGAGATCAAGGAGACGCTGGCGTCCTCGGGCGAGAGCAGCGATGAGCTGCGCCAGCTCTACCCTGACATCGCCAGGCCATCGGAGCGCGCAGCCAGATTCTACACCGACAAGGTTTTCTCCGAGCCGGTCAGGCTGCTTGCCCGCCTCCATGCGGCAACCGGTGCGCCAACGTTTCGCTATCGCTTCGCTTACGTGACCGAGGCCCGGCGCACAAATCCCGACGAAGGGCACGGGCGCGAGTTGCAATTCGTCTTCGGCGCGGAAGGCGTGCCCGGCGCGGGGCCGCTCACATGGGGGGATCGCGAGGTCGCGACCCGCATGCGCGGTTACTGGATCAACTTTGCGAAAACTGGCAATCCCAACGGCCCGGATCTGCCGCATTGGGACGCGGCCGCAGACCGCGATCGCCTGCTGCTGATCACGAACGATCGCATCGCGAGCGGAGACGACCCCTGGTCGGATCGCCTGGACCGGCTTGCAAGTGAGAGCAGAAAATGAGTTGGGCTTAGGCCGCGAGCTCGACGCGCGGCGCGGGGCTCAGCCGGTGTTCTTCCAGATGGTCCATCGCGCCGTCCTTCTCGACGGCGTAGAACTGCTGACCGTCCTTGGACCTGTAGGCGGCGCGAACGACGCCGCGGCGGCCCTTGTCACTGTTGACGACGTCCCCCAGCGCAAACTTCTTCATCTCACGTCCCGCTTGTCTTCAGGCCGACTCCTTCGGCCACGGCCGGATTGTGGGCGGCAAATCGTTAACGACTTGCTAACCATACCGGTTTGCCTATGCTCGCCGCCGTTCGCGCGGGCAGCTCGCACGCGCATGTTGTCAACGAGCCGGCATCCATGACGCGATTTCCAACCCTCTTCCTGTCGCATGGCGGCGGCCCCTGGCCCTTCATGGAGGACCGGCGGGTGCAATATGCCAAGACGGCCGCGGAGTTCGGCCGGTTGCCGCAGCTTCTCCCCGAGAAGCCCAAGGCCGTGCTCGTCATCACCGGCCATTGGGAGGCCGAAGCCTTCACCGTGTCGACCTCGGCGCATCCGCCGATGGTGTACGACTATTACGGTTTCCCCGAGCATACCTATCACCTCAAATATCCAGCGCCGGGCAAGCCCGAGCTCGCCGCGGAGGTGAGGGCGCTGCTCGAGCACGCGGGCCTCGATTGCCGAGAGGATCCCAATCAAGGTTTCGATCACGGCACCTTCGTGCCGCTCGGCCTGATGTATCCGAACGCGGACATGCCGATCGTGCTGCTGTCGCTGAAGTCGAGCTACGATGCGGCCGAGCACATCAAGGTCGGACAGGCGATCGCATCGCTCCGCGACGAAGGCATCCTGATCGTCGGCAGCGGGCTCACCTATCACAACATGCGCGGCTTCAACCGGCCTGAGTCCAAGCCGGTCTCGTATGATTTCGAGGCCTATCTGAACGAGGCGATCAGCAACCCGGATGCGGCGCGCCGCAACGCGATGCTGGTCGACTGGGAGAACGCGCCGAGCGCGCGTCTCGCGCATCCCCGCGAGGACCATCTGCTGCCGCTGATGGTGGCGGCAGGTGCCGCCGGCAGCGACGTTGGCAAGCGCGTCTTCGTCGACGAGGTCGCGAACGTCGCGATGGCGTCGTATGTGTTTGGATGAATCTTAGGGTGGATTAGCGCAGCGTAATCCACCATCGAGCCACAATGAAGGTGGTGGATTACGCTGGCGGACTGCGCTTCGCGCAGCCGCGGGCTAATCCACCCTACGGGGTTCCGACTAAAAATGTCGAAAACAACCCCATGCACAGTAGAACGGCCCAGCAAATAGAATGGCTTAGCAGAGTACTTTTGCCGGGCAGGATACGCGAGCGGTATTTCGACGGGTTTGACACGTCGGGCAAAACAGCGGCAAAATTCGATCATGGCACCGCTCTCGCTGAAGCACAGCGATTCACGGCATTTGCGAGGAGTCCGCTTTGGGTTCGTTGCGCCTTTGAAGGTGCGATTCTCCGCCGCGATCAGGCGGCAGCTGTGGTGTCAGAGGCACAGTTCTCCAACAACTGGCTTCCAATCGGGAGGCCTGTCGATTTTGTCTAGACGGACAGTGCTAGTGCCGGCTTACTCTTGATTGTCCGAGTCTGGAAATACTTCGGTTTCAGGATTATCGACGCCTCTGATGACGCTGCATGTCACGGTCAACGACGCTCAGACTGGCGCCCCCCGCTGTGACGTGAAGGCGGTCATCGCCGTCGTTGGACTTGCGATCGAGGCCAGAATAGCCGGCGCGCCAGCGATGATCGCTGAAGGTGACCGGACCGCCTTTTACTTGCGCGACGCCATCAGACATGGCGCGCGCGGCATTATAAGTTTCGGAGTGTGCGGCGGGCTAGATCCGAAGCTCCGACCAGGTAACATTGTCATCGCCTCGTCGGTATTTGCCGCGAAAGATGAAGCTTATCCAGCTGACCTCCCCTGGGCCGAGGAGCTCCTTCGGATGATCCCGGGTGCCAGCTACTCTGCGATAGCTGGTGTCGCTTCCCCGATGACAAGTCTTGAAGAGAGACGGGATTTCCATGGCATCACCGGGGCGGTTGCCGCCGATATGGAGTCGCAGATCGTCGCTCGAATTGCTTCCGAACTCAGAATTCCCTTTGCCGTCTGTCGTGTTGTTCTAAACCCCGCTCATCGAAAACTTCCGAGGGCAGCGCTCATAGATATCGGGCCAGCAGGTAAGCCTGAACTGCGCAAGATTGGACGTTCGCTTGTTCAAGACCCGGGGCAACTCCCTGGCCTTGGCCGGCTCGCCGTTGACTCCGTCATGGCGGTGATGGCTTTGCGCAGCGCCAAGCGACGGCTCGGAGCTCACTTTGGTTTCCCGCACCTGTGTTCACGAGACCGAGTCCCCATTCCGACGCGTGCACTTGAAACGATAGCCACACGCGCCTGATTCTGCAGCGGCGCGCTCCCGATCTCAGACTCCAGGCTTGTCCAGGTCCGAGATGGTGTTCGAATCTGCACGCCGGCGCAGGAAGACGTTACTCACCGAAAGAGCCGGCGCGGCCAAAATATCCGCCAGCGCGTTCCAGGAAAACGTTGGCCGAGGCGCGCCCGCGTGGCACGAAGTCGGCTCGGCCGCTCGTCCGAAGCAGCCTCGTCGTCTCATAAATCGCCAGGCGAGCGGGTTCCAGTCGCGCCAAACCTGCTCGGCCCTTTGGGATAGCAAGCCCGAGACGATTTCCGGCGCAGGTCCGAAGACCTCAGGCAGTTTGCTCGACAAACTGTTGTCCGACAGAACGTCCCATCTCGAAAATCCGCCCATGATCGGAGATGAGATGGCGAACACCACGCGACCAATCCGCGCCTCCCGTGCCGGGAAAGAACACATTGGGCAAGGTTCGACGATTGAATACAAGGTGCAATCCGGCAAACGCTTTTGTCTTAGAATCTTCTGCGCCTCTGAAAGAGCCACGAGTTCCGCGTGTCGGGTCACGTCGCATTCCGATGAAACGTGGTTGGTCGCTTCTGCGATGACCTGTCCTCGAAACGCGATTACGGCGCCGAATGGCAGCTCTCCTTGCTTCACCCCTTGCCGAGCGAGTTCGAGGCATCTTTCCATCATTCGCAGATCTTGGACGTCAGCTTCTGATCTACTCATAGGCGCCCCCTTGGGAACGCGAGATCGGTGTTGAGAATGCGTCTGTCGCTGCCCCTTCATATTACCGCGGCGTCGTAGCGACGAAGAATGTTTCCGGCGCCGCTAACGGAGGCGGCTCCTGCGGCCTGGCATATTGGCAATTAAGCAGCGGGCTACAAACAGTCTGACTTGATCTGGATCAAGGACCGTTACCTTTCAGGTACCGCACGGACCACACGATGATCGATTGTCTATGTCCGCTCCGGGGCCCCTCGAAAACAGACATCCCGGATTTTATGGGTACACGCGCCAATCCGCTCTACGCAGCTTCAACCTCACCCATACCTCAGCTTCATGAACAGGATACCGCCGGCGAGCACCATGGTGATGGCGTTGGCCGCGACCAGCGGGGCGTCGCCAGAGAGCAGGCCGTAGATGAGCCAGAGCGCCAGGCCCAGCACCATGACCAGGAACATGCCGAGCGAAATGTCGCGCGCCGAGCGGGTCTTCCAGACCTTGATGAACTGCGGCGCGTAGGCGACGGTGGTGCAGGTTGCGGCGGCAAAGCCGATCAGCTTGATCGCGAAAGGGTCCATGCCGGCTCTATAGCATGGATTCGACGGCGGCCGTGCTTCTGGTGCGGGCATTTGGCGGCGGCCCGCGCGCGCCTCGTCCTTCGAGACGACCGCTCTGCGGTCTCCTCAGGATGAGGCTAAGCAGCATCGGTGCCGTCGAAATTGCTGCCGCGTACTCCGCCCTCATCCTGAGGAGCCCGCGAATGCGGGCGTCTCGAAGGATGGGCCGCAGGGAAGCCGCTATTCACATGCGGCAGCCCTGCCGCCTCAGGTCCGGCGCGCCGCCATGAGATCGCGATAGAGCACGGCATAGTCGCCGGCGCGGTTGCGCCAGGAGACGTCGGTCGCAAGGCCGCTCAATTGCAGCCGGCGCCAGGTCGCCTTGTTGTGGAAGGCGGTGTTGGCCTTGCGCAGCGTGCCGGTGAGGGCCTCTACGGTGACGGGCGCGAACTTGAAGCCGGTCGCGTCGCGGTCCGATGTGTTGGACTCGCCGATATCGACGATGGTGTCTTCGAGGCCGCCGACGCGCGACACGATCGGGACGGCGCCGTAGCGCAGCGCGTAGAGCTGGGTCAGGCCGCACGGCTCGAACCGCGAGGGCACGATGAGGGCGTCCGATCCGGCCTGGATCAGGTGCGCCAGAATCTCGTCATAGCCGATCACGACGCCGATCCGCCCGGGGTTCGCGCGGGCGACGGCCTGATAGCGATCCTGGAGATCGCGATCGCCGCTGCCGAGCAGCGCGAGCTGCATGCCGTCGCCCAAAATGGTCGGAATGGCCTCGAGCAGGAGATCGAGCCCTTTCTGCCAGGACAAGCGGCTGATGACGCCGAGCAACGGTGCCTCGTCCGAGGAATCGAGATTGAACTGTTGCTGAAGCACCGCCTTGTTCGCGGCGCGGAACGTGAGGTCGTCCGCGCCGAAGCGGTAGGCGATGTGCGGATCGGTTTGCGGATTCCACACGTCGGTGTCGATGCCGTTGAGGATGCCGCTCAGCACATCAGCGCGCTCGCGGAGCAGGCCGCCGAGCCCCATGCCGCCTTCATCGCTCTGGATCTCCTGCGCATAGGTCGGGGATACCGTGGTGATGCGATCGGCGAGTTGAAGCCCCGCCTTGAGGAAGCTGATGCCGCCGAAATATTCGAGGCCGTGAACGTCGAACGCCGCCTCCGCGGGCAGGCCGATCGCGCTTGTCAGCGTGCGATCGAACTTGCCCTGATAGGCCATGTTGTGGATGGTCATCACGGTGCCGGGGCGCGGCCCGCCGTCATAGTGCAGATAGGCCGGCGCGAGCCCCGCCTGCCAGTCATGGGCATGGACGACATCCGGCACGAACGCGGGCACGAGGCCGTGGCCGATATCGGCCGCGATACGCGACAGTGCCGCGAAGCGCACACCGTTGTCCGGCCAGTCGACGCCCTCAGGGGTGACGTACGGATTGCCCGGTCGCGCGTAAAGATGCGGCACGTCGAGCACGAACAGGTCGAGGCCGTCATGCGAGCCCGCGAGCAGGCGGCCCGGGCCGCCGAAATAATCCGGCCAGCGCCGGATTTCGCCGGCTCCCCCCAGCATCCGCATCACGTCGGGATAGCCCGGCATCAGCGTGCGCATCTCGACGCCGTGCGCCTTCAGCGCAAGCGGCAGCGCGCCGGCGACATCCGCGAGGCCGCCGGTCTTGACGATCGGGTAGACTTCGGAGGCGACCGCGAGGACGCGAACAGGCGTCATGTATTGAGCCTGTCGAGCATTGTCTGGGTGATGAGCGAGATGCCCTGCTCGGTGGTGCGGAAGCGCTTGGCGTCGAGCTCCGGGTCCTCGCCGACGACGAGCCCCTCGGGGATTTCGACGCCGCGGTCGATCACGACGTTCTTCAAGCGAGCGCCGCGAGCGACGTTCACGTAGGGCATGATCACGGCGTTCTCGACAGTGGCGTAGGAGTTGACGCGCACGCCGGTGAACAGCAGCGAGCGGCGCAGCGAGGCGCCGGAGATGATGCAGCCGCCCGAGACCAGCGAGCTCACGGCCTGGCCGCGCCGGCTCTCCTCGTCATGGACGAACTTGGCGGGCGGCGTGATCTCCGCATAGGACCAGATCGGCCAGGCGCGGTCGAACAGGTCGAGCTCCGGCACGACGTCGGTGAGGTCGATATTGGCCGCCCAATAGGCATCGACCGTGCCGGCATCGCGCCAGTAGGCGCGGGGATCGCTGCCCGAGCGTACGCACGAGGTCGAGAATTGATGCGCGATGGCGCGGCCGTTCTTGACGATATAGGGGATGATGTCCTTGCCGAAATCGTGACTGGAGTTCGTATCCTCGGCGTCGCGCTTGAGCTGGTCGAACAGGAATTTCGTATCGAACACGTAGATGCCCATGCTGGCGAGCGAGACGTCTGGTTTGCCCGGCATCGGCGGCGGATCCTTGGGCTTCTCGAGGAACTGCTGGATCCAGCCGTTCTCGTCGACATGCATGATGCCGAAGCCGGATGATTCCTGGCGCGGCATCTCGAGGCAGCCGACCGTGACGTCGGCGCCGCTGTCGACATGCTGGCGCAGCATCACCTCGTAGTCCATCTTGTAGATGTGATCGCCGGCAAGCACGACGATGAAGCGTGCGTTGTGCGACTCGATGATGTCGATGTTCTGATAGATCGCATCCGCCGTGCCGACATACCACATGTTCTCCGAGACGCGCTGACTGGCCGGGAGGATGTCAAAGCTCTCGTTACGTTCGGGGCGGAAGAAGTTCCAGCCCATCTGAAGGTGCCGGATCAGGCTGTGCGCCTTGTACTGGGTCGCGACCGCGATCCGGCGGATGCCGGAATTCACCGCATTGGACAGCGCGAAATCGATGATGCGGGACTTGCCGCCGAAATAGACCGCGGGCTTGGCGCGCCGGTCGGTCAGTTCCAGGAGCCGGCTGCCGCGTCCGCCGGCCAGGACGAACGCCAGCGCCTGACGGGCAAGCGGCTCGGGTCTCGCGGCACTCATGTCATCCTCCCACAACTCTGGCGCTTTGCGAGAAGCCTCCCGGCCGCGCACATTGGAACCGATAGTAACGGTACGAATAGTAAATCGGGAAGGTGCTTGTTGGTTGCGAACGCCCGGGAAGCTTAATGCTTTGCTGTGGCCTGTGGCTCCGTCGCACCGGTGTCATGTCCGTGCGGGCGCCGGCGTTGGCCGGACCACAATCGAGGCATGCGCGGGCATTCTTGTGCGGTGCACGCAATGCAGGCTGTGACTTTCGGAGGCTTTGACTTGGGGCAAGGATGCCCGATCATGGCCTTGCGATCCTTTTCCAAACGAACGTCAGACAGGGAGCAAGAGGATGAGTATCTGGAAAACCGCAATTGCCTGTTCGCTGGCGGGCGCGGTGATGGCCGGCCAAATCGAGCAGGCGGCAGCGGCTCCGCTGCCGACCAACGTCGCGACCATGAAGGCCGCCGTTGGTGACGATGTCACCCCGGTGTATTGGCGCGGCCGTGGCTGGGGATGGGGCGCAGGAGGCCTCCTCGCCGGAGCAATCATCGGCGGTGCCATCGCGAGCAGCGCGCCCTATGGTTACTATGGCGGCGGCCCGTATTACGGCGGTTATGGTGGTTATGGTTATGGCTCGGGCTACGGCTATGGCTACGCTCCGTCCTATGGCTATGCGCCGGCCTATTACGGCGGCTACGGGCCGAGCTATGGGTATGGCGGCTACTACGCGCGTCCCAGCTACTACGGCTATCGAGCCTATCGTCCATACTACGGCCCTCGCTACGGCTACTACCGGCCGTACCGGGCCTATGATCGCGGATATTGGTAAGGACCCTGCGCGGCTAGAGCGAGAGCCACACGATCAGGCTCATGCAGGCGAGATGCGCGAGCACGATCGCGGCGAGATGCAACGGGCCGGCCTTGAGGCTGGACTTGCGCATCCCGCCGCGCCCCGCGCTAGTTTGACCCCGCGGCCGCGGCTGTAAAGCTGCGGTCGACGGCTTTGCTCACGTCGAGCGTCTTCGGCAGGATGCCGTAGCGCGTCGAGCGGTCGGAGGCTTCCTGCACCTCCTTCACCACGTTCTGATCGATCACGATCGGGCTGGTACGCTGCGCGGTGTAGGCCGACAGCAGTACGTCCTCCGGCAGTTTTGTCAGCTCGGCCGTGCTCTTTGCGTATTCGGCAACATGATCGAGCGACCACAGCCGTGCCTTGTTCAGCCGCTGCACGAGGTCCTGCACCACCGCGCGCTTGGTGGCGATGGCGTTGTCGGAGGCCACGATGAAGGTGATGGTCGGCGTCAGGCCTTCGCCGTCGGCGATCACGCGGGCCTTGTCCTTCAGCGTCGCGAACGAGACGTAGGGCTCCCACACGGCCCAGGCATCGATCGAGCCGGCGACGAGTGCGATCTTGGCGTCGACCGGGCCGAGCGGCGCGAAGGTCGCGTCCTCCAGCTTGATCTGCGCCTTCTCCAGCGTCGCGTCGATCAGGAACTGGCCCCAGCCGCCGCGCGTGCCGGCGAGGCGTTTTCCCTTGAGGTCGGCGGCCGACTTGATCGGTGAATCCTGGCGCACGAGGATCGCTTGCGTCTTCGCATCCGACTTTGTGCCGCCGATTGCCTTGATCGGCGCGCCGGCCGCATAGACCGAGAGAAAGGAGAGATCGCCGGTGTAGCCGACGTCGAGCGCGCCGGCGTTCAGCGCCTCCAGGATCGGAGCGGCGGCAGGGAATTCCGACCATTCGATCTTGTAGGGCAGGTCCTTCGCATAGCCGGAGATTTCGAGCAGCGAGCGGTTGCCGCCCTTCTGGTCGCCGACGCGCAGCACGACGGTGTCGGCCGCGAACGAGGCGGCAGCCGTCGACAAGGTGATGGCTGCGGCGAACAGCGATGCTGCGAGCCGGCGTGTGATGGAATGGTCGTCGAAGTTGATGCTCATTTGGCCTGTCTTGTTGCTTTGCTCACGACGCGTGAGCGAGCGATGCAGCGACAAGTCTATGACGGCGCGATGCGCAGTCAATGAAATGGCTATCCGTATTGCAGATGCGTCGGGCAATGACGTTTCAGCGCAGCGCCGCTTTCGAGAACGCACCGCGTGCGCGGCGGGTGATGCGCAAGAATGATGCAGGCTGCGGAGTCGCGGCGCATCCTTGCAAGATGATGCAGCAACCAAAATCGTTTCATCGCTGTCCCATGCGCTGATGGAGAGAATGACCTCGCTTCGCGCTACATTCGAAATTCCATTTCATTGACGATGCGGCGGGCGCGCCGCATGATTTGCGCATCGCATCAATCGGCGTGGTAAGCGCCCGCGAAAATTATTCTCTCAACGCAGCTCCACATGGAACATGCGCAACGCGAGACGTTGCGTGAATGGCGGAGCTGTGCCAGCGCAGGAGTGGAGACTGATGGGCAACGACAACAAGGGCAGCGGATCGGGCATCGACCGGCGTCATTTGCTGCAGGCGGGGCTTGCGGCGGCATTCGCCGCGCCGCTTGGTGCCTTTGGTGCAGCCCAGGCCTTTGCGCCACAGGCGATCGCGCCCGGTGTCGATCTCTCTGAGTTTCCGCTGTGCCGGACGGCCGCGGATGGCCCCGTCCTCACCGGCGCGCCGCGCAAGCTGAAACTCTCCTGGAACGCCGGCGCGGTCTGTCTCGCCCCGGTGCCCGTCGCCATCGAGCACGGCTTCTTCCAGAAGCACAATCTCGACATCGAGCTCATCAACTATTCCGGCTCGACCGACCAGCTGCTCGAGGCGATCGCAACGGGAAAGAGCGATGCCGGGCTCGGCATGGCGCTGCGTTGGCTGAAGCCGCTGGAGCAGGGCTTTGACGTCAAGATCGCCGCCGGCACCCATGGCGGCTGCATGCGCGTCCTGACCCGCGCCGACTCCAACCTGAGCAAGCTCGCCGACCTCAAGGGCAAGATCGTCGCGGTCGGCGACCTCGGTGGCCCCGACAAGAACTTCTTCTCCATTCAGCTCGCCAAGCTCGGTATCGACCCGGTCAAGGATGTCGACTGGCGCGCCTATCCCGGCAACCTGCTCAACGTCGCCGTCGAGAAGGGTGAGGTGCAGGCTTTCCTGTCATCCGATCCGCTGGGCTATCTCTGGCTCAAGGACAGCCAGTACAAGGAAGTCGCCTCCAATCTCGACGGCGAATATCGCGACAAGAGCTGCTGCATCCTCGGCCTGCGCGGCTCGCTTGTGCGCGAAGAACCTCAAGTCGCGCGCGCCCTGACGCAGGCGCTGCTCGATGCCGCGATGTTCACCGCGCAGAACCCGACCGTAACGGCGAAGTCGTTCCAGCCTTATGCGCCGAAGACGGCATCACTCGCCGATATCGAGGGCATGGTGCGCTACCACACCCACCATCATCATCCCGTCGGTGAAGTGCTCAAGCGCGAGCTGAAGTCCTATGCCGACGATTTGAAGAGCGTCCAGGTCTTCAAGCAAAGCACCGATACCGCCAAATTCGCGGAGCGCATCTATGTCGACGTATTCGCTGTCTGACGGCCTCGCCTCCGGCGCGCCGCGCCTCTCGCGCGCGCCGGTTCTTGCGAGCTGGGTCCGGGAATCCGGCGTCGGCATTCTCGCCAGCGTCGCGTGGATCGCGTTCGGCCTGTCCTGCCTGTGGTGGGAGGATGTCGGCGACTGGTCGCGGACGCATTCGCTCGGCATCGCCGCCTTCATCGTTGCCGCAATCGCCTTGTTCGGCACCGTCGGCGCCGACTACCTCGGCTCCGCCGGTAAGGCCTTGCGCCAGCGCGCGCCCTGGCTCGTGGCGCTCGGCGCATTCCTGACGCTGTGGGAGGTGGCCACCGCAAAATTCGCCTGGCTGCCGCTGCCGTTCTTCCCGCCGCCGCAGTCGATCATCGAGGTCTATACCGACGATCTGCCAAAGCTGCTCGACAGTGTCTTCGCCTCGGTCAAGCTGCAGCTTGGCGGCTATCTGATCGGCGCCACGGTCGGCTTCCTGACCGGCGTCTCGATCGGCTGGTCGCGCGCGGTCGGCTATTGGGTGCATCCGGTGCTGCGCTTCATCGGCCCGCTGCCGGCAACCGCCTGGCTGCCGATCGCCTTCTTCACGTTCCCGTCGAGCTGGAGCGCCTCGACCTTCCTGATCGCGCTCGCGACCGGCTTCCCGGTCACCGTCTTGACCTGGTCCGGCGTCGCGAGCGTCAGCAACGCCTATTACGACGTCGCACGCACGCTCGGCGCAAAGCCGTCCTTCCTGGTGCTGAAGGTCGCGATCCCTGCGGCACTCCCGCACGTCTTCGTCGGCCTGTTCATGGGCCTCGGCTCGTCCTTCGCCGTGCTCGTCGTGGCCGAGATGATCGGCGTGAAGGCCGGGCTCGGCTGGTATCTGCAATGGGCGCAGGGCTGGGCCGCCTACGCCAACATGTATGCGGCGCTGATCGTGATGTCGCTGCTCTGCTCCGGCGCCATCACGCTGCTGTTCGCCATCCGCGATCGCCTGCTGGTCTGGCAGAAGGGGACCGTGAAATGGTAGCCGCAACCGCACTGGCCGAAATCGCGCCCCCGCCGGCCGCCGGCGCCGCGCTCGACATCGAGCAGGTCAGCCACGCCTTCGACATCGATGGCACTGAGCTGCCTGTTCTCAGCGACGTCAGCGTCTCCGTTGAGCCGGGCGAGTTCGTCGCGCTGCTCGGCCCCTCCGGCTGCGGCAAGTCGACCTTGCTCCGGCTCGTCGCCGGCCTCGACCAGCCCAAGGCCGGAACGCTCCGCGAGGACGAGGCGCGCATCACCCGGCCGCATCCATCGCGCGTCGTCGTGTTCCAGGATCCGACCCTGTTTCCCTGGCGGTCGGTCTGGGACAACGTCGCCCTGGGCCTCGAGGCCCAGGGCATTTTGAAGAGCCAGCGGCAGCGTGTCGATGACGCGCTCGATCTCGTTGGTCTGTCGTCGTTCCGCAATGCTTATCCGCATCAGCTCTCCGGCGGCATGGCGCAGCGCGTCGCGCTCGCCCGCGCGCTCGTGAATGATCCAAAAATCCTGATCCTCGACGAGCCGCTCGGCAAGCTCGACTCGCTGACCCGTATCACCATGCAGGCCGAGCTCGTCTCGCTCTGGCAGCGCAAGGGCTTTACCACGCTGCTGGTGACGCATGACGCCGAGGAAGCGCTGGTGCTCGCCAACCGCGTCATCGTGTTCAGCGACCGCCCGGCGCGGGTGCAGGCCGACATCCGTGTCGACCGGCCCTATCCGCGCCATCGCGGCGATCCATATCTCGCGGATCTGCGCCGCCAGATCCTCGGCTTGTTGGGATTGGACGCTACATGGTGACCTCTGTAGCCAAGGGCCGGGCGGCCCATAGCGAGCCCGACTACATCGCGCGCGCCGAGGCGCTGGCCGAAGGCTTTGCTGCGCGTGCAGCCGAGCACGACCGCACCGGCAGCTTTCCCTTCGAGAATTTTCGCGAGCTGTCCGAGGCGGGCTTGCTGTCGCTGACGGTGCCGGCCGTTCATGGCGGCGCCGGGGCGGGCGCACGATACGCCGCGCGCGTCATCGGCATCATCGGCAAGGCCGATCCTTCGACCGCCTTGGTGCTGTCGATGCACTACATCAACCATCTGGTGATGGGGCGCAGCCCGACCTGGCCGGCGAAGCTGTCGCGCAAGCTTGCGCGTGAGAGCGTCGAGGGCCTCGCGCTCGTCAACGCGCTCCGCGTCGAGCCCGAGCTCGGCTCGCCCGCGCGCGGCGGCCTGCCGGCGACGATCGCGCGCCGCACCGAGACCGGCTGGCGCCTGACCGGTCACAAGATCTATTCGACGGGGTCGCCGATCCTGAAATGGTATCTGGTCTGGGCGCGGACGGATGAGGCCGAGCCGCGCGTCGGCCAGTTCCTGGTGCCGGCGGGACTGCCGGGCACCCGCATCGTCGAGACCTGGGATCATCACGGCCTGCGCGCCAGCGGCAGCCATGATGTCATCTTCGACGATGTCGTGATCCCGCTTGATGCCGAGGTCGATGTCCGCAATCCCCAGGAGTGGCGTGCGCCCGACATCGCGCAGGCGACCGTCCACACAGTGTTCGTCGCCGCGATCTATGACGGCGTTGCCCGCGCCGCGCGCGACTGGTTCGTCCAGTTCCTGAAGCAGCGCGTCCCCGCCAGCCTCGGCGCGCCGCTTGCGACCTTGCCACGGGCGCAGGAGATCCTCGGTGCCATCGAGGCCAGGCTCGCAGTCAATGCACGGCTGATCGAGACGTTCGCCCGCGACTTCGACGAAGGCGTCGATCTCTCCACCGGCGAATCCAACGTGATCAAGCTGACGGTGACCAACAACGCCGTCGCCGTGGTCGAGGATGCACTATCGCTGACCGGCAATCACGGCCTGTCCCGCACCAATCCGCTGGAGCGGCACTTTCGCGATGTCTTGTGCGGCCGCGTGCACACGCCGCAGGACGATGCCACCCGCACCGGCCTCGGCCGCGCCGCATTGGGCCTCTAGCTTTCAGGACAACAAACAGGGAGACGATCATGTCGATCGAGTTCATCGGCTTCATCAGCAACAACAATTCGTCCGAGACCGTCGTTCGCGAAGGGCCGGTCCTCAACCCCACCCACATCGAGACGGTGGCCAAGGCGCACGAGAATGCCGGCTTCGACCGCGCCCTGCTGGCGTTTCATTCGACGACGCCGGACGCGCTCCAGATTGCCCAGCACGTGCTGGGCGTCACCGACCGCCTCAATGTGCTGATCGCGCAGCGGCCGGGCTTCACCGCGCCGACGCTGCTGGCGCGCCAGTTCGCCGTGCTCGACCAGTTTTCCCGCGGCAGGGTCGCCCTGCATGTCATCACCGGCGGCAATGCGACCGAGCTTCGGCAGGATGGCAACACGCTCGACGACAAGGACGAGCGCTACGCCCGCACCTCCGAGTTCCTCGATGTCCTCAAGCTCGAATGGACCAGCGACAAGCCGTTCACCTACAAGGGCAAGTACTACCAGGTCGAGAACGCGTTCTCGCAGGTGAAGCCGTATCGTCCCGAGGGCATCCGGACTTATTTCGGCGGCGCTTCGGATGCGGCGATCGAGGTCGCGGGCAAGCATGCCGACACCTTTGCGCTGTGGGGTGAATCCTATGCCCAGGTGCGCGACGTCACCTCCCGCGTCCACAACGCGGCGGTTCGTCAGGGACGGCCGACGCCGCGTTTCAGCCTCTCGGTGCGGCCGATCATTGCCTCGACCGAGAAGCAGGCCTGGGAGAAGGCGGAAGAGATTCTGGCACGTGCCACCGCGCTCCAGGACAAGACCGGCTACCGCAAGCCCGCCGACGGCCATGCCACGGCCGGCGCGCGGCGCCTGCTCGCGCTCGCCGACCAGGGCAGCCGGATCGACAAGCGGCTCTGGACCGAGATCGCCAAGCTCACCGGCGCCAACAGCAACACCACCGCGCTGGTCGGCACGCCCGAGCAAGTCGCCGAAGTGTTCGGCGACTATTACGATCTCGGCATCAGCCACTTCCTGATCCGCGGCTTCGATCCCCTGATCGACGCCATTGAATATGGCCGCGAGCTGATCCCGCTGACGCGCGAGCTGGTCGCCAAGCGCCAGGCCGTTCGCGGCGAGGCGGCGGAATGATCCGTCTCATGCTGGCCGGTGCGCTGCTGTTCGGCTCGTTGGAGCTCGTAGCGGCGCAAACCACCTTGCGCGTTGGCGACCAGAAGGGCAACTCGCAGGCCGTGATGGAAGCGGCAGGCGTGCTCAAGGACGTCCCGTACAAGATCGAGTGGAAGGAGTTTCCGGCGGCGGCACCGCTGCTGGAGGCGCTCAGCGCCGGCGCGATCGAGACCGGTATCGTGGGCGATGCACCCTTCACTTTCGCCGCCGCCTCCGGCGCGCCGGTGAAGGCGATCGCCGCGATCCGTCAGACCCGCGAGGGGCTCGCCATCCTCGTGCCCGAGAATTCGCCGATCAAGTCCTTCGCCGACCTGCGCGGCAAGAAGATCGCGACCGGCCGCGGCTCGATCGGTCATCAATTGATCCTCGCTGCGCTCGAGAAGAACGGCTGGGCTGGGTCCGACGTGCAGATCGCGTTCCTGGCGCCGTCCGATGCCAAGATCGCCTACACGCAAGGCTCCGTCGATGCCTGGTCGACCTGGGAGCCTTATGTGAGCCAGGAGGAGGTGCTGTTCAGATCGCGCCGTGTCATCACCTCGGAGGGCCTGACGCCGGGGCTGAGCTTCCAGGTCGCACGGCCCGACGCCATCCGCGACAAGCGCGCGGAGCTGACGGACTTCATCCGGCGCCTCACGGCGGCGCGGGCATGGTCGCTGAGCAACGTCGATAGCTATGCCGCGACCTGGGGCAAGCTGATGAACATCCCGACCGCCGTGCCGCAGAACTGGCTGTCGCGCGCAAAGATCCGCATCGCGCCGATCGACGACGGCGTGGTCGCGGACGAGCAGAGCACGATCGACCTCTATTTCCGCTGGGGCCTGATCAAGCAGAAGCTCGATGCGGCCGAGATCGTCGACCGTTCGTTTGCGGATGCGATCGCCAAGGCGGGATTGTAGTGCGCGCTTTCCCTCTCCCCTTGTGGGAGAGGGTGGCTCGCCGCGTAGCGGCGAGACGGGTGAGGGGTCTCTCTCCGCGTACCACCTCTCGCGATGGAGCTCGCGGATAGATACCCCTCATCCGGCGCTCGCGCCACCTTCTCCCACAAGGGGAGAAGGGGAGTAGCGTACGCCGGGTTACCCTCGAAACATTTCTTCTGCGTTCCTCACCGCCGACAACAGCCCCATTGCTATTTGCATCGCCTCGCTTGCACCACACCGCATCCCCGCAAAAATCACACAGACGACCACATCGGGAGACCGGCCATGGGCCTGCAAGAAACAAAAATCGAATCGCTTCCCTTCGTCACTGCTGAACTCAACTACCTCGCGCCGGTTTCCGGCAAGCCGCGCACCTATGCTTTCGATCCGCCGCCGGGCGAGCCCAAGAGCACGTCGTTGCCGGAGCCGCATCAGGTCCCGATCTTCGATGCGCGCCTGATCGCGGACGATTTCTCGCTCGATCGCGAGGGCTTTGCGCTGGTGCGTCACCCGACGCAGGTGAAGGACTTTTACAACGACGAGGAAATCCGGGCGGTCTATTACCCCGCCGTCGAGGCGTTCCTGCGGGCGACGCTGAAGGCCGATCGGGTCGTCATCTTCGATCATACCGTGCGCAGGCGTGTCGAGGGGGCGGCGGATATTCGCGATGGCGGCCCGCGCCAGCCTGCGACGCGCGTCCATGTCGACCAGACCGCCGTCTCCGGCGCCAACCGCGTGCGTGAGCATCTGCCCGACGAAGCCGACGCGCTGTTGAAAGGCCGTGTGCAGGTGATCAACCTCTGGCGGCCGATCCGCGGACCCTTGCGCGATTCACCGCTGGCGATGGCAGACGGCACGACGGTTGCGCCCGACGATCTCGTCGCCTCCGATCTGATCTATCCCAATCGCCGCGGCGAGACCTATTCGGTGAAATACAATCCGAACCACCGCTGGTTCTATTTTCCGGAGATGACGCCGGACGAGGCGCTGCTGCTCAAGTGCTACGATTCCGCAACCGACGGCCGGACGCGGTTCGGGCCGCATACGGCCTTCGTCGATCCGACCACGCCGGCCGATGCGGCTCCGCGCGAAAGCATCGAAGTCCGCACGCTGGTGTTCCATAAACAGTAACAATGTGTGATGGCACTGCCGGGCGCGCCCGGCAGTGTTCCTGGAACTTACCGGAACAAATCGACGTTTGCAGCGCCGGGCAGGGCAACCGGGAGCGGTGCCGTGCGAACGCAGACGACGCTTTTCTTCAGTCTGGCCACTTTTTCGCTTTCTGCATTTTCTGTCGCGCAAGCCGAAAGCGGGCTTGCCTCATACTACGGCTACGGAAAAGCCGGTAAGGGCAGCGAACTGACCTGCGCTCACCGCACGCGCCCGTTCGGCACCGTGCTGAGAGTCTCCTACGGCAGCCGGTCGATCCAGTGCCGCGTCAATGACCGCGGTCCCTTCATCCGCGGCCGGATCGTCGATCTCTCGGTGCCGGCGGCCAAAGCGCTCGGCATGATGAGTGCCGGCGTGGTGCGGGTCTCGGTGGAATAGGCTGGCCGTCGCGCTATAGTGCCGCCCAACGCAAGGGTAAGGGGGGGCTATGGCCAGGATTCGGGTGGGGCTTGTCGGCTGCGGCTTCGTGTCGGAGCTGCACATGTATGCGTTCCGCCGCGTCTACGGTGTGGATGTCGAGGTCGCGGCGGTCGCGGCGCGCAGCGATCATGTCGTCGAATTCGCCGGCCGCCACGGGATTCCGCGGGTCTATCGCAGCTTCGCCGAACTGATCGCGGACCGCGAGCTCGATGTCATCGACATCTGCACCCCGCCCAATCTCCATGCCGACATGATCGTCGCCAGCATGCAGGCCGGCAAGCACGTGATCTGCGAGAAGCCGTTCGCCGGCTATTTCGGCCGTGCAGGCGACGCGCAGCCGATCGGCAAGCATGTACCGAAGGCGCTGATGTATGAGCGGGTGCTGGAGGAGATGGACGCGACCCGCGCCGCGATCGAGCGCACCGGAAAGCTCTTCATGTATGCGGAGGATTGGGTCTACGCGCCCGCGGTGACCAAGACCGCGGAGATCATCAGGGCGACGAAAGACAAGATCCTGTTCATGAAGGGTGAGGAGAGCCATTCCGGCTCGCACGCCGCGCATGCTGCGCAATGGGCGATGACCGGCGGCGGCTCGCTGATCCGCATGGGCTGCCATCCGCTCTCGGCCGTGCTTTATCTCAAGCAGGTGGAGGCCAGGGCGCGCGGCGAAACCATCCACGTCGCCAGCGTCACCGGCGATGTCGGCAACGTCACGGCAGCCCTGAAGCCCGAGGAGCGCACTTACATCAAGGCCAATCCGGTCGATGTCGAAGATTGGGGCACGCTGACGGCGACCTTCTCCGACGGCACCAAAGCGACGGTGTTTTCCGGCGACATGATCATGGGCGGCGTGCGCAATCTGATCGAAACCTACACCTCCGGCGGTTCGCTGTTCGCCAACATCACCCCGAACACGCATCTGATGAGCTACCAGACCAGCGAGGAGAAGCTCGCCAGCGTCTACATCACCGAGAAGGTCGACCGCAAAACCGGCTGGCAATATGTCTGCCTCGAGGAGGAGTGGACGCGCGGGTACTTGCAGGAGATCCAGGATTTCATGGAATGCGCCGCGAGCGGGAGGCAGCCGCTGTCGGACCTGGCGCTGGCGTATGAGACGATCAAGGTGAACTACGCGGGCTACTGGGCCGCGGAGGAGGGACAGCGGGTGGTGTTGTAGGGCCGCTGAAGAGACCGCAGGCACGCTGCCATCCCTTCTCCCCTTGTGGGAGAAGGTGGCGCGGAGCGCCGGATGAGGGGTCTCCCTCCGCGAGTTCGAACGTAAGAGATTTGCTTGCGGAGATAACCCCTCACCCGCCGCCCCCCCCCCCCGGCCCCCCCCCCCCCCCCCCACCGGGGGGGGGGCGGGGCCCCCCCCCCCCCCCCAAACCCCCCCCACGAACGCCCCCACCCCCCCCCAACCACCCCCC